>JAESQE010000117.1 GCA_016765335.1 Planctomycetaceae bacterium | reverse complement strand
TCGTCATATTGATCCACAAAATTTGCACAGGAAGAATGGGAAGTTCCGCACCAGCGAACACTGCCGCCATAATGACCAGCCCCTCTCCGATGTTCGTCGGCAGAGTCCATGTGAGGAACTTGATGAGATTATCAAATACCCCCCGACCTTCCTCGATTGCCGCTTCGATAGAAGAAAAATTATCATTTGTGAGTACCATATCGGCGGCTTCCTTCGAGACTTCCGTACCAGTGATACCCATTGCCACACCAATATCTGCCCGACGCAAAGCCGGAGCATCGTTCACGCCATCGCCCGTCATCGCGACAACGTGACCCCGGTATTGCAGTGCTTCAACCAGACGCAACTTCTGCTCCGGCGCGACCCGCGCGAACACTGCTGTTCCTTGAGCCGCATCAATGAGTTCAGCATCCGACATCTTAGACAGCATCTTGCCAGTAATGACATTTCCTGTGCCACCGTCCTGATCAGCTCCGTTCAAGCCAATTTGTCCGGCAATCGCTGCCGCGGTTCCTGCATGATCTCCTGTAATCATTTTGACCTGAATTCCGGCAGATTGGCAGGCATGAACCGCCCGGACGGCTTCGGGTCGCGGCGGATCAATCATCCCCTGCAACCCCAGAAAACTTAACCCACTCACCACGTCCTGATGTCCAATCGACAGTGTACCGGCTGGAAACTCACAGCGAGCAAACGCCAACACTCGCAATCCGTTTGATGCCAGTTGATCAACTCGTCGGTCAACTGCACCAGAATCCAAAGCATTACGATTCCCAGCCTTATCGGTCACGCTATCACACCGTTGCAAAATGCTTTCCACAGAACCTTTCAAATAGGCAATCGTGGTCTCGTCCGATCCTGCATTGTGCAGCGTGACCATGTACTGATGTTGTGACTCAAACGGGATGGCATCTAAGCGTGGGAACTTTTGTTCCAACAAATCAGATACGAGTTCTGCTTTACGGGCTGAGGTAATCAACGCTGCTTCGGTGGGATCGCCTTCAGCCTGCCACCCTTGTTCGGTTTGCGAAAGTGATGAGTTATTGCAGAGTAGTCCGGCTTGCAGGCATTCGGTCAGGGCTACGTTTGAGCATACATCAATCGCTTCTGCATCATGTAAAAACTCTCCTTCTGGTGCATAGCCAATTCCAGAGACAGTAAACAACTCCCCTCCTGCGAACACTTCCTGAACAGTCATCTGGTTTTGGGTCAGTGTGCCGGTTTTATCGGAACAGATAACTGTGGTACTTCCCAGTGTCTCAACTGCGGCCAGCTTTCGGATGATTGCATGACGTTTTGCCATTTTGCCGACACCAATTGCCAAAGTGATGGTCACCGCAGCCGGTAGTCCTTCTGGAATCGCACCGACTGCCAAAGCAACGGCTGCCATGAACATATGCAGCCACGATTCGCCCCGTGCAATTCCGACGACAAATGTAACTGCCGCCATACCAAGAATTACATACNACAGTATGCCGCTAANATGAGAAATCTTGCGGGTCAATGGTGTGGCCAAAACCACTGCTGAAGAAATTAATTCTGAGATACGACCAATTTCCGTACTGTCGCCGGTTCCTGTCACAACACCCGTAGCCGTTCCGTAGCTGACGAGCGTTGATGAATAGACCATGTTACGACGATCTGCCAGAACGGTGTCATGGACGAGGCTATCAACATGCTTTTCGACCGGAACAGATTCCCCCGTCAGTGAAGACTCGTCTGTTTGTAGTTCTCGACAACGAAGCAATCGCAGGTCTGCGGGAACTTTGTCTCCTGATTGCAGAAACACAACATCACCCGGAACAAGCTCTGTTGCAGAAATATGTTTTTTTCCTCCAGCCCGTAACACAGTTGCTTCGCTGGTCATCGCATTGGCAAGAGCTTCAATTGCCTTGAGTGCTTTCGATTCCTGAATGAAGCCAATAAAAGCGTTAATCAACACAACACCAAGAATCACACCGGAGTCAACCCATTCTTGCAACAGGGCAGTGATGAGTGCTGCTGCCAGCAAGATGTAAATGAGCGGTTGATGGAACTCAAGCAGGAAACGAACCAGCGGTCCACGACCTTTTTTCTGAGTAATTGAGTTCGGCCCGAATCGTTCTTGCCGATTCTCGACAGCAAACAAATCCAGCCCACTCTCCAAGTCCGTATCAAGTAACTCGACGACTTCAGATTCAGAAAGATGATGCCAGTGACTGCTGAGAATTGTTTCCATTCGAAATGTCCTCTTTTATTCTTTGACTGACGCTGTCTTTACAGGCAGATCAAAATGAAACGTTGGACGGAATTTAAGACCAACTGCGTTTCCCGTTAGCCCAGCAACCATCCAGACCCAGCCATGTAGACTGCCTGATGCAATACCGGAAAAACTAGCTCCTATACTACATCCAATAAGCCAACCTCTCTCCACACTCTAACAGAAGACCACCGATAATCGCCAAATTCGGAATAAATTCTATGAAGGAGTCTCGGGGAGCACACCAAAACGAATTAAGAATCCTCTCGTTCCCAAGCTCCTGCCTTGTCGTTACCCACAATTTTTAGCGATCATTTTAGTTGGATGGCAAGCTCTGCGCCGCGGATCAGGATTTGGAGCTTTTCCCAGCCTCGCCAGACGATCAGCCAGCCGGGANTGCCGTCGGATTTGCGGCCTATAAAACCACCCAGCTTCGCCACTTCCAACTGGCGAATTGTCCGGCGGGCATGCTGTGACTGATCGTCGGGGATTGATTATTGAGATTGTTTTTTTTTGGGGGGGGGTGGGTGCCACGCTTTAGGCTGAATAGACGAGCATCCACAACACCACGCTGGTTGTGTAGACAGCATTGGATCGCAACGGATGCCTTTGGCCTGCTTGTTTGAGGTCCACAAACTCATTGAGAAGATTGAACGCTTCGTCAAATTCGAGGTCCAGTTTTTTGTTGAACGGAATATTATGCTTCACAGCCATGCCAAAACTTGTGCGGGATACGTTTTTTCTAAAGTGAGTGCCATTAGGCTAGCGCCGGTTTTATGGAAGCAGTCATTGTCTTCCGAGCCATCTGCTCATTGACGCTACGATTCACCACAAAGCATTTTCTCGATATCAAGCAATAGACCCGGATGAACATCACACGGTCCTGACTCGGTAATGTTAGCCAGCGATTTTCTTATATCAATATTTTCGTGAACAGCCAGTGAAGCAGCGACAATGGCAGGTGATCGACTCAGACCTGCACTGCACGCTACAAGTGTAGGAATCCCCAAAGTGATCAGCTTGATAACAGAATCAACAGCAAAGCGAATTCGACCAGTCGAATTACCTGCTCCGTCTACAATCGGAATACGACAATAAACCAGGTCTCTTGACAAAGAAACAGGTGGTTCTTCTATCGCAAGATCAACAATGGCTTCGATCTCCAATTCATACACACCCGTAAGATTCCGTGCGCCAAATGCATTACCAATCCAGAGACTCGATGTAACTTCACGCATTCGCAAATCCTTCAGAATCATAAAAAAACGGCGACCGGGCTTCGGTGAGGAAGGCCTGGTCGCCGTTTGGTATTTGGCGTTTTACTTATTGATTTCTATCAGTTGGTCGATAGTCCCGTGCACCGAATCAGGTGATCGTGATCGATGTAGATCACTTCCTGAGTGGCATCGGTGTGCGAGAACGGAATTGGCCAAGAGGAACGAATCGACTTATCGAAGAAGACCGTACATTTGTAATGGCAGTGGTGCAATCGAGCAGGTCCAACCATCGGGTAGTGTCGGCAGTCGTCTACACGGTCGACAATTGGTTCGATCGTCATACGAACGTTGTTGCGAGAAGTTTCGCTTATGAACCAGACACCTGCAGAAATGTCATCAGGCAAGGCTCGCATGACTTCATCTGGAGAAGGAGGATCTAAACAGAAGATGGGAGCGTTCTCACCTTCGACTGCATCGAGGATCGGCACTTTGTCGTACCGTTCTTCTTCCCAGTATTTGTCTTCGATTTTCTGGCTCCAGTAAGCAGGTACTGGAATCAATGGTGTNGTTTTCCAGAAGCTTGCCAGATGGAACGCCGTTCCGAGTCCGCCACCTACTAATTTGCAACCACTACCAGACATGGCGAGGCTGGCCAGAAGCATACACATGGCTGATCGCTTGAGAANGTGTCGCCAGTTGATCATTTTCAAGTCTCCGAATCCCTGGGGCGATTAACTTGTTGGTTAATCGATATTATTGCTGACGACCAATCCATGGTCACTTGATGAATATCACTGTTCGGACAAGCCAACTGCTTTGTCCTGGAAAACGTACTTAACGTGATCCTTACTTCTTTTATCGAACGTCACTCATGGCTAGCTTGTGAAAATATTCCGATTTTTCCGTTAATAACAAAAATTCCGGATGTTTCGCTCTGTGCCAACCTTGAAAGATGCCCTTTCTACTTAAAGGGAACCTCTAATAATTCAAAAAGAGATTGCGAGCGGGTAGACATTCTTGTCTGCCTTAAATTAAAGCCTGCTCAAACGAAACAGACACCGAATGTCTGTGCCCCCTTTGAATTAATAGAGGTGCCCTTAAAAAAAGCACCTGCGACGCTGAGGTCGCAGGTGCTGCATCATTCAATTTCAAGAATATCACTTCGGCACTTCAAAAGGTGCTGAGATCAATTCCAGTTTTTAGGGCTCATAAACCACCACCAGCGTTCGGTCTGTGGACTGAACTTGAGCTGCCATTGTCCGTCATCCCATTCCAGAGTCGAACTACGCCATCCCAATGGTACTTGTGGGTAAGGGTAGAACGGTCCGATGTAAGGGAACGCATTCGCAGAATACTGCTTAGGATAAGTGACTGCTGAATAGTTTGGTGAAGCCGCATAAGTTGGCCAAGCGTAGTTTGGTAAATTCGGCTGATTGTAAACCGGGTTCACTGGGCCTGGTCCTGGATGAGCATGACTAGCCATCATTGGCCTGGGAGGTACTTGCCCATTAAATTGGGGCTGACCACCTGGGGAAGGAGGAGCATAGTTTTGCTGGAACGCAGCTGTCTGTGTTACCGGAGCGTTGGAAACGCCTAGTTGATTGTTGACAGAACGAACTCCAGGAACTCGTGAAACAACTTGTGAAACCTGAGCACGTTGCTGGCTGGTTCCAACGCTTCCTTCTAAAGAAGCCACTCCATTTTTGTAGCTGATTCCAATGTCGTAGCCTGAAAGGCCAGTTGATTGCAATGCCTGTGCAATAGAGTTGGCAACCTGTTGATTGCTTCCTTTGCTGCTGGCTGGCTGTGTAGAGCCGACCTGCTGAATCGGTGATGCAATAGGAGTTCCAGGGGCTGCCTGAAAATTCGCTTGCTGAACCGGTGACCGTGTTGGTGCCTGGAAAGCAGCTTGAGTGATCGCCTGATTTGCATCAGGTGTCATGAGTCCCAAACGGTTATCCACTTTGTTAACACTTGCAACTTGCATCACAACTTGTTCAGCCGTTGCTTTTTGGCGGGAATCTGAAATCATCCCGGTCAGTGTTGCCACACCGTTTTTGTATTCGATGTTGATGTCGCGGCCTGTCAGTCGAGCCTGGCGAAGAGCTCCTGCAACCTGTTCAGCAACTTGCTGATTAGATCGAGTCTCCGCTGGAGATTGACTGCTGGCCGAATTAAATAAACTGGGTAGGCTGAAAGGCCCTTTTGCCATCACCAAATTCGGAGACATGGCGAGGATCCCCAATGTCAGGATCCACTTACTGTTAATGGGCATGGGGTTGATACCTCCGTGTCTTAATGCCTGACTCCCTAAGGGGAGCTGCTACTTCCCACTCCGTGTGGGAAAGTCGAAATTGAATGATGCTTGCCTGACTTATAAGTCCCAAACGGTTGGACTTCAAAATCAGAAAAAATTCGTCATCGTTGATTTCGTCCTGAAAAACACGACGACGAAGTTGTCAGGCGTCCTGCCCGACAGAGTTTTTAGTGACCCCAAAATTAATGTGCGAGACTCAACATAGAACTCACACAATGGTGTCGCTGGTTCTATTGATCGGTCGTACTGGTCCGTTTAGACAAATTATTCTGATTATTTCGGCAGAAAAATCGATGAGTGCCCAATTTATTTCGTAAAAACCAACAAGCCGATACACCTGACCACATACCAAAGTACTGCAAAAAGAGATTCTCCAGACGAAATCAATAGGAATTCATGACATTCGAGTCACTGACCAGTGCGAATCAGTGGCGTCAGGTCGCCAAAATAGCTATCCTCCGCACTAGAAGCAAAAAAAGGCCGAGAAGCAGGGGGTCATTTGTGCACATTTTGGGGATTTCGTGTTCTCATCGAATCTGCTCGGTGCACTCACCTGTCTCAATAATACGGTATTGCTGGGAAATCAGAATCCTTACAAGAATTCTGCTGACCTCCATCGAATCAGATAAATGAACAGATCAATAAAACGTCTGCCATCAGACGTTAAATGTTTATAACAGGCTCAAAATACGCAACGCGTTGTAAAGGTGAAGTAGAATGCCTCGCAAAACTTCCAGTCGACTGGAGTTAAGAAGACAAGCAGAAGCCGCTGAAGCTGCGGGGATCGAAGAGGAATCCCCAAAAAAGAAGGTCAAGAAGAAGAAAGCCGCCAAAAAGCGAGCTACTCGACGGGTGAAAGATGCAATTCCAGAGAGGAAACGTCTTGTTTGGGTGATTTACACAGCGACTCTTCGAGAAGAAACCCGGTTTCCGTACGATCAGAGAGCTGAAGCTGAAGAAAAGCTAGCGCAACTACTTGCTAAGGGGAAAAGAACTTATTTCCTTCAGCCTGTAAAAGAACTGGTTTCTGGCGAAGCGTCTACAGCTAGCGTTGTTGAAGAAGACGACGAAGAAAGCAAGAAAAAACCAGCAAAGGGTGATGCTGAAGACAATGAAGAAGCAGAGGATAAAGACAACGACGATGAAGACTCTGACGAAGAAGAGGAAGAGGACTAACTTCTAATAATTGGTTCTCCCCCCTTACGAAGGGGGAGTTAGAGGGGGTTTTTGAACTTTTTTATAACCAAAATGTATTCGAGAACCTCTGGTATTCAATTAATAGAGGTTCCCTAAAGTCGTTGCACACTCTGTAAGAAAGATGGCACAAAACCTCGAATTAATGACGTTTGTATTGCGTCATTCGTTTTCACTCGGTTTTGAATTCTGCCTTTTTGAAGTCTGATCGACTGTTTGTACTTTTACATTCAGTCATCTATTTCTAATTCAAATATAATGGTCATTGGGAGTAAGTCCTGTGTTGAAGCGTGTTTTGGTTACTGACAATCTCTCTGCTGCTGGTTTAAAAGTTCTGGAAGAAAATCCTGAAATCGAATTGGTGATCAAAACCGATCCCAAATTGACAGTTGAGCAACTTCGTGAAGAATTACGGGAAGCTGATGGCATCGTCATTCGCTCCGGAACTCAACTGACCGCAGAAGTCCTCGAAGGGCAAACCAGGCTCAAAGCGATTGTGCGAGCTGGCGTTGGCGTGGATAACATTGACATTCCTTCTGCTACCAAGCAGGGGATTGTTGTCATGAACACTCCAGGTGGTAACACAGTCAGCACCGCAGAGCACACCATTGGCATGATGATGGCGCTGTCTCGCAATATTGCTCCGGCAGCTGCGAGCATGCGAGATGGAAAATGGGAACGTAAACTTTTCACTGGTACACAACTGGCTGGAAAAACACTCGGTGTCATCGGGCTGGGACGTGTCGGACTGGCTGTTGTTCAGCGAGCCTTAGCGCTGGAAATGCGAGTTTTGGGTTACGATCCATTCATCTCTTCAGAACGAGCTCAAGAACACGGCATCGAACTTCATCGTGAAATCGACGATTTGATTCCACACTGCCAGTTCTTAACAGTGCACACTCCGCTGACAGACGAAACTCGTGGAGTCATCAACGCAGAACGCATCGCCAAAATGCCCAAAGGTGTTCGCATTATTAACTGTGCCCGTGGTGGCATTATTGATGAAAGCGATCTCGCGGATGCATTGGAATCTGGCCATGTTGCAGGGGCTGCATTAGACGTCTTCACATCCGAGCCTCCAGCAGATGACAGACTCACAAAACTTCCTGGCCTGTTGGCAACTCCTCACCTGGGTGCATCGACTGATGAAGCTCAGGAATTGGTTGCTGTTGAAGCAGGTGATATTATTTCTGGATTCCTGACACGTAACGAGGTCCGGCACGCAATCAACATGGCTCCTGTTTCAGCTTCTGAAATGGAAGGCATGAAGAAGTATATCGATCTGGCGTACCGACTTGGCCTCACGCTGGCTCAGCAAACTCACGGCGAAGGAATCAAATCTGCTGAAATCTGCTACAAAGGTGACGCAGCCAGCAAGCATACTCGCTTGTTGACCTCAGCATTCACCGCAGGACTTCTTTCTTCTGCTTTGGGTGATCGCATTAATATCGTCAACGCGAATATGCTTTCCGAAGAGCGAGGCGTTTCTGTCAACGAGCAGACAGCAAAACAAGCTGGCGACTTTTCTACAATGATTGTGGCAACTGTTGTTACAGATAATCGAACGCTGAAAATAGCAGGAACTCTGTTTGGGCACCAATACCTGCGTATGGTTCAAATGGATGACTTCCAAATCGACGCTTACATGGATGGTTGCATGCTGATCTACCGACACCGCGATGTTCCAGGACTGATTGGTTTCATTGGAACCATTTGTGGCAAGAACAATCTCAACATTGCCCACATGGCATTGGGGCGTGGACAAAGCGATCCTGGCGGAGATTCAGTCGCAATCATCAACCTCGATTCCAAACCAGATGCAGCAGTACTCGAAGAAATCCGCAACCACCCGGATGTGACAGGCGTTGATATCGTACAGCTCCCTGAAGCCGGTGCTCCACTGCCTTGGCTTGGCCTGTAATGGAATGCTATTAGTCATCTTAATCTACTAAAGCTCGATCTTCTTGCGAAGATCGAGCTTTTTTTACGCGACTGCGCTTATCAGACGGTCGTTTGTACATTCGTCGCAATGCTTCAGATTGCAACTGACTCTGATTGTAATCGCGGTGTCAAATCAGAATACCTGTGACTAACTTCTTCCACCTCAAACACAGAACCGTTTAATTTTGATGAAACCATTCCTGCTGATCTGAAGTAGTAGATGGTACGAATTAAATGATTTCTTACCCTCAAAGGGAAACTAACCTTATGTATACATCCTGTCGATCACCTTGGCTGGGCCTGTTTCTGATTTTTGGAATTCTGATTGCCTCGCCTGTGTTGGCGGTCGCCCAGGACAGCCCTGCCGAATTGCTGCCCGAAACAACTCTTTTGTATGCTGAGATCTCTGATCCCCCTGCGATTCTTGCCGGTGTGATGGGGCATTCTCTGGTTAAAAGTTTACAGGAAGAAGATCTCTATCAGGCAATGCTAAAGATGCCGCAGGCTACTCAGTTCTTTCAAGTGCTCAAACATGTTGAATCACAACTTGGCATGGAGTGGGACGAAGCTTTCAATAAATTAACATCTGGAGGGATCACTGTTGCCTTTGATGCAAAAACTGAAGGAGCGGCTTTATTCATCAAGGCGAAAGATAAGCAGAGCCTAGACNAGATTGTACTCACTGTACTGAATCTTGCCAGAAATGACGCGAAGGACAACAGCCGCGAAGATCCTTACGAAATGGATGAATACCGAGGGATCACAACTTACGGCGTGAAAAATGGTGGCTTTGCGGTTTACGAGAACTGGTTTGTCTTTGTCACCAACGAGCATCTTGGACAAGTCCTGTTAGACAGATTGCTCGATGGCACAACATCCGATGCCTTGGCAAGCAACAAACAGTTCAAGCAAGCTGTCAGCCAGAAGAAAAAAACGGAGGCTGCCTGGGCCTATGCAGATTTGAAGTCGCTGCGTGATGTCGGTGTAGTCAAAGAAGTCTTCTCTGGAGAAGTAGAGAATCCACTTGTTGAGATACTCATCGGCGGGATCCTGGAAGTCCTCAAAGAGACGCCTTATATAACGGCTTCAATATCAGGAACTGACAATGCAGCTCGGTTGCGTCTTTCGGTCCCGTTCCAATCAGGCTGGATCCCAGAAGAACGCGAACATTATTTTGGGCCACGGGCAGCTGGGCAGGCAAACGAAATCCCAGAAGTTCCTCATCAAATATTTGGACTTTCGGCATACCGAGATTTCTCCGAAATGTGGTTACGAGCAGGTGATCTATTCAACGAACGCATTAACGATCAAATGGCTCAAGCTGATAGTACGTTGACAACATTCTTTTCCGGAAAAGATTTTGGCGAAGACATTTTAGGTGCAATGACTCCTCAGTTTTCTCTGGTTGTCACCCGGCAGGAATTCCCAGAAGATCTTCCGGTCCCAGCTCTCAAACTTCCATCTTTTGCAATTACAGTAGGCATGGATGATCCAAAAACAACTTCACGTGAATTCAAAAGAGTTTTCCTGAGCATGATCGGCTTCTTCAATGTGGTCGGTGTCCAAAACGGACAGCCTCAACTGGAACTGGATTTTGAAAAACATGATCACGGCGAATTGGTTTTCGCAAGATTTGTGCCCGAAGTGGGAACAGAAAAAAGTAAGTCGGCCAAAATAAATTTCAACTTTTCACCAACGGTCGCATTTTCAGGCGATCAATTTATTGTCGCATCGACAGTTGAATTAGCCCGAAACCTGGCAGCACTCAAAAAACCTGTAGCAAGTGACAAAGCGAAGTCGGTCAACACTTCAGCAATACTTTCTGCATCTGCATTGCAAGCCGTGCTCGAAGACAATCTTACTCACTTGGTTTCACAAAACATGCTCGAAAAGGGTCATACGAAAGAAGAAGCAGAAAACGAAACAGGAATGCTTCTCAAAATCCTGGGGTATTTCCAAAACCTCTCGTTGTCACTATCGACAACAAATGAATTATTGAACTT
>JAESQE010000116.1 GCA_016765335.1 Planctomycetaceae bacterium | reverse complement strand
TTCGACAATGCCTTGTACTTGTTTTGTATGAAAAGCTTTGGCGTAAAGATCATCCCGCTTGGAAACAAGCTCCAACAAGTTGTCATCGTGTTGATTGACAATCGATTTGGGTTGTCTCGCATTTTGAACGGTATGAATTCCAAATGTTGCAAGATGAGCTGGCCCCACCTTTTCATTAGAATAGATTTGCACATCAGCCGGGTGATCAATGGCAATCAACTGAACCGTGTCGAAGTAAGCTGCTTCCCAAAGCTCTTCTGTGATTTGCAGATTGTAACTGCCAGCTTGAGGTTTCAGCTGGTCTCCCGTGATCAGCAAATACTCCCATTCACGGTGTGGAGCAATCGAACCGGTTGGTGTGATTAACCCCAGCGGTGCTGCCCACAACAAATCGGTAACGAAATCATACTTCTGACCATTCCATGCGTATAAGTAAGGGCAAGATCCTTTGAGAGTCTGTTTTTCGTAAAGACGCGAATTGGTTTCCGGCTCGATAACATTAATTGGGATTCCGTTGGTCCATAATATTCGAAGTACATCTGCCTGAGCATGTTGCCCTAAACCGAAATGAGTTGTTTGTGACGTGATTGTGCGGGGCTGGAACAGACGCCCCGCTTTCAGTTCCAGCAGGCTGCCAATTCCGTAATGATTAACTCTTCCACTTTCAGATCGCTGATTCCCTTTGATTTGCTCTGCACGAAGTCCAATTTCGAACCAATGATTTTTATTGCCACCCTGATTATGCAAGATCTGGATCGAGTTGTTGCCTGATTGACTAGAGTTGGAGCCAAGAACACAAAGATCTAAATCACCATCACGGTCGAAATCTGCACTGCGACTTAAACGTATTGACTCTAAATCGGAAACAGGAATTTGTTCAGAGAAAGTTCCACGGGCATCTGCGAGTAAAATCTGCTGAGTTTTTTCGCCCTGCGAAAGAATATCCAGCCATCCGTTATTGTCAAAATCTGAAAGATGTATTCCAGTAGAAGGTATTTGTGAAATCTTCTTTGCTGGAGACAATGTGACATTACCAGTTGCAGAGGTTTCAGTGGACACGGCTTGAATTCCTGCTTGTGTTGCTAATAACAAATCCCATGATGCGTTGGCATCGAAATCAAGCACCTGTAAATCTGCGATTGCTCCTTCGGCTAATTGATCGATCGCAAATTCTTTCCAGCGAAACCGACCGTGCTTCATGTTTTCGAGCAGGCCAAGGTGCTGACCTTGACTGGTTCCGACGACAATATCCAAATCTACATCCCGGTCCCAGTCGACAGCAATCAGAGAATGGACATCAATTTCCTGCTTGGGCAGAATCGATTCATGACTGACTTGCTGAAATTCAAATGCAGAAAGTTGCTTCCACAATGTCAGTCCATTTTGAATCGCGATACATAAATCCAAATCGCCATCGTGGTCAAAATCGATTGGCAGAACTTTCTTTGCTGAAGCAAGCTCTTTCAATAACGGACTCTTATTGACGAGAACGAGGCTCCGCACACCAGTTTTGGCATCCCGGATGTTTTCCAGCATTCTGATTCCATTGGCACCGATCAGAATGACATCTAAGTCAGCATCGTATTGTGGACCAGTTTGCAGTCGAGGGTTTACCGACTTATTGAGGATTGTGGTGTTTTGTTCTTGTTCGATATCGCCGTCCAGGTCAACGAGAATAAATGACTCGGCTGGTTGTTCGAACGAGAATTGTGTGATTTGCTCCCATTGAGAGTTATTGCCGGTTTGAGACCAGACTGCTAATTGATTGTCTGTGAGAACGATAATTTCCGTTTTGTTATCCAGGTTGAAATCGCCCAGCTGAAAAGAGCGTATCGAAGAGGATTCCGGAAACGGATTATTGGGATCAGGTTTTGTGAATTTGATGGCAAGAATGTCGTTTTGTGTTGTTTCGATTTCTAGTATCTGTTTGGTTAATGAATCTGAAAACTGAAACTTGATATACTCAAGCATGTTTTTGGAGATACGGCGTCGATCACTTTGTAATAGATCTTCCGGTTTGAGGACATTCACTAAAATGCGAATATTACGTGTGGCCTGTTTCCATTGGGCAGCATCTGAATTCTCATTAATCAGTATCAATGTTTCTTCAATCAACGCATTGGCATCCAGACGTGTCATTTTTTTAATGCTGGGGATAAATGGTTGGATCACATTGAGTGTTAACGTTAATGATTGCTTAACCGCAAGATCTTTTTCTTGTGATTGCAATAGAAGTAATTCAGTCAGTAAAAATAGATTCTTCTGATCTAAGTGATGGGCTTTGAGCAAGGCAACTGCGGCCTGTTTGTTGTTTTCAGAGGAATCAGATTGCACATAAGACTTATATAACGCATACCAAATTGTTGGGGCATTCTGATCGCGTTGAGTTGCCTCAAGTAATTGAGCAATCTGAGTGTCGTTTTGATTTTCGATACCAGCTAACTTGGCCGAAAACAGGTAAGGTGTAGCTGAGTCAGGCTCAATTGATTGTAGCTGCTTAACGGCCTGTCTGGTTTGTTCAATCAGGCGGTTCAAATCTTCTTTCGATTTCCGTGTAGCCTCTGCTTCGAGCTGCATTAGCAATGAAACGCTTAAATTCTGGGGGCCTAGCGGTTCGGTTGGCGATTTCTGAATGACTTCTTTGAATTTAGCGATGCTTTGTTCAAGCTTTTCGTTTTCCAACAGGGCAATTCCTAAATTCTTTGTTTCCAATAACTCAGTTAAATCACTCTGAGTGAGTACAATCTGATTCGTTTCGGAATGATCGTCATTGTCAATTTGTTGTTTGGCTGACCTCTGATACGCAAAGTATCCAAGTACGACGAAGACTCCGAGCAGGATTGCAATCAATGCGATTTTATTTTGTGCAACTTGCTGAGGCATTTTATTACTCATTAAAAAGTAGGCTATTCTGAGAAATCCATATTTGCGATGCGGATGGGAACGTACAATTCAGTCACATGGCACACACCGCATGCACCTATCTATTGCATCTTCCGTAAATTGGCAGGCGGAAAGACAATTCTTGAGATACCATTCTTTGACGTTTCGTTCAGCGTAGCTGGAATCAAATAGGAATAAGTAGAATTAACCACGGAGGCACAGAGGCCACAGAGAAATACTTAGACGATTCGTTATTCATCGCAAAACGAGACGGTATGTCTCTTAAGTTATCCTGGTTGTTTTCGAGTTTCTTTTTTCTAGCTCGGTGTTCTCTGTGCCTCCGTGGTGAAAATTATTTGCCATCTTTCACTTGTTTCCCGATTGGGATTTTGAACGCAAGTAAGACAGCTGACATTTAACATTAGTTAAGCTAATACCGCGTAATTAAACGTTAAGCTAATACCGCGTAATTAAACAGTGCAGAAATTCTGTGCCAGTGAATTGAAATTGTATACCGTCAATTCGTGTTGTGGAATATTTTCAGAACAGAATCTGATCTCACCGTTTGCCGTAGACTGGTGGCTTCCAATCCTTAGGGAGTCTACCTTGGGGACGTACGCCGTAGGAGTCTTCGGGGATGGGGTTGTCTTCTGAATTTTTAAGCGGAAGATTGTCAGCGAGATGTTTGATCTTGAAATCTTTGTACTGAATTTTCATTTCCGGCCCCACATGTACTTGCACAGCGAGCACCCCTTCGAGGCTTCTTCCGTTGGGATCCAAATCGATCAGGTCTGCCGTTTTGTGACCATCAATCCAGTGCTGATGATAGTTTCCTTGAACCAGTACGCGATAATCGTGCCATTCGTTGGGAGCAAATTCTTTGACATCCATTTTGCCAACAACCCAAGGTTGACCTGTAGGATCAATGATCACTTTCTCACCAGTATGAGACAAAATACGACGCCCCTTTTCTTCATAAAGCATCCCGTTATAGTTCGGATTGTTCGCAACAACATCACATTGGTAGCCAGTAACAACATCCAGGCCGAGATCTGGTCGCGATGTTCCACGGTACTGGAGTCCGCTGTTTCCGCCAGCTGTGACCTTTACTTTAACACGTAAATCAAAATTCCGAATCGTTGAATGTTTCCAGGTGATGAATCGGTTCATCTTCAGTGTGCCATCGGTTTTTCCTGTCAATGCACCATCTTCAACCGACCAGTACTTTCGGTCACCATTCCATTGGCGTAATGATTTTCCATCGAATACGCTGATGAAACCGTCTTTGTCTGCTCGAGCGCTGACAGCAGCTGAAGCCTGGGGATGTGGAACCGTGGAAGCAGTGAAGTTTCCCTTAAGTGGATCGAGTGGTCCGCCTAGTTCGTTGACACGTTTGGTGGTTCGGTCTCGCATTTCCTGAAGTATTTTTGCATGTTCCGGATGCTTGGCAAGATTGACCAGTTCGTCAGGATCGTTTTTCAGGTCGTGAAGAAATTCGTAGTTGCCATGATCAAAATATCGAACGTATTTGAAGTTTTCGTTGCGTAATCCTTCAAATGCAGGGATGCGATTTCGGACAGCAAAGTGTTCATGAAAAGTTTCGGTTCGCCAGTTGGCCGGTTTTCCATTGTCAACAATCGGTCGCAGACTGTGTCCCTGATATCTTTGGGGAATTTCAACACCTGCCCAATCGAGAAACGTTGCAGGGAGATCCAGGTTCAGTGCCAGGGCATCGCTCACCTTGCCACGCTGTTCTTTGGGGACACGCGGATCTGCGACAATCAAAGGCACCTTGATGCCTTCTTCGTAGTGCGACCACTTGCCCGCCATGCCTCGATTTGCCATGTAATAACCATTGTCAGCCGAGTAAACGATGATCGTATTATCAGCCAGTCCAGCTTTGATTAGTTCCCGCATGAAACGACCGATTGCATTATCGATTCCGCTGACCATGCGATAATAAGCTTTCATGTTCGTCTGATATTTTTCATCGGTATTCCATCGCCAGAAGTAGCGTTCACGATTGATGGTCGTTTTGAGAAACTCTGGTTGACGATTGAAAATTTCGGGATCATTCAAACGTGGTGCCGCGATTTCTATGTCATCGTACATTCCATCAACTGCACGTGGCCACGGAAAATGTCCAATCCCGGGACGTCGATCACTATCTTCAGCGTGACAAGCATTGAACCACATGTTTAATGCAAAGGGTTTGTCTTTGGGTTGTGATTTGATGAAATCAATACCACGATCAACAATCAGTTCTGTTTCGTGTCGCAAACTGCCATCGGGTTGTTTTTTGTAAAACGGGTTGCGACCAATTGCTTCAAATTCATCGAAGTGATCTTCCTTCTTATAACCTTTGGGCATTTTTGCATGCCATTTTCCAAAGTAGCCCGTGCGATAACCGTTGTTACGCAAAATGTCGGAATACAAATGGGCGACTGCATCGGGACGAGCCAGTTCCGGATTTGACGGGGTACCATAACTGCGACCAGTCAGCCCGGTAAGAATTGTGGTTCGACTGACCCAGCAAATTGCCTGGCTGACGTATGCGTTTTCAAATCTGGTTCCGCGCTCAGCTAAGGCATCAATGTTCGGCGTTTTGATCACCGGGTTACCATAACAGCCGATGGTGCTGGTCGTTTGGTCGTCTGCAAAGAAGAAGACGATGNTGGGTTGCTGGGCTGCCGATGATTGCCCAATTGATACGAGGAGAAATGAGATAAGATAAAATATTGTTTTCATGGTAGCAAATTCATTTGTCTGAGTTTCAAAGTCCGCGAATGCATGTCATTCGGTAACTGGTATGTTTACCGGATTTTAACTGAAGTGAAGCAGAATCGCGACCGTTGCCAATGAAAATATCGGGTGAGACTTCACTATTGCTGAAGAATCACTAAGGAGTGATATCATTGAGCAGGTTTCTTTCGATTGTAGAAAGCAAATCAACAATTATTTGCAGGGGCCGATACCATGCATCAGTCCAGTCGCTGCATGGTGGGTTCACGGGCAATCAAATCTTAAGTATTATTATGATGCCAATGAATTGTAAATTGAATCCACCTCTTAATAAATGCATGACCAGCACCGGATGCTCAGAATCGATTATCTATTAAGATTGTTCGACAATTAAATCGGTGTGAATACTCAAGCTTGAGATACGCTGATAATCCTGGTTCTTAATCCATTTCGTCGCACCTGATACTAAATGACTCTACTTTTATGTTCGATGTTCTGATAACTTTAAACTGTTGTTGGCTTGTCATATCGCTTATCCTACAATGGCTCGGTCTATCGAAAATAATGACAGCTATGATTCGGCTTTGAAGGGAATTTCTTGAATGGAAATAACATTACAAGACAGCCAATATCATCAGAATGGTTCTGATGATATTAGCGTTGGTTTTTCACAAGCGTTTGGGGTCATATTCCGATACTCAGCTATCAGTGCATTGCTTCTGCTGGGGCTGCCTCAATGTCTGCTTGCACAACAAGGCATTGATTTCGATAAACAGATTGCTCCAATCTTTGTCTCCCACTGTCTGGAATGCCACTGCGGGGCCGAGCCTCAAGGTGAGCTTGATTTAAGTGATGCAAAAATTTCCATGCAAGGCGGCGAGAGTGGTAAATCGATCATTCCAACTGATGCAGAATCCAGTCTACTTTGGGAGCTTGTCAGTATCGATGAAATGCCTCCCAAGCATCCATTAAGTAAAGAAGAAAAATCAATCCTCAAACAATGGATTAATGAAGGAGCGAAATGGGGCACCAGCCCTTTGGATCCATTTGCCATCACTACAAACACGCGGGCAGGTCGTGATTGGTGGTCACTTCAACCTTTGCGGAACGCCTTGCCTGTTAAAATGAAAGATAAACTCTGGCTTCACAACGATATTGATGCTTTTGTATCACAGCGATTACAGCAGGCCGGTTTGCATCTGTCGAAACCTGCTGATCCGCGAACATTGATACGGCGAGTTTATTTCGACCTCATTGGATTGCCTCCGACTCCCAAGCAGGTTGCAGCATTTGTTGCCGACCCTTCAGAAACTGCGTATCAAAAAATTGTCGATGAGCTATTGGCCTCCAAACATTATGGCGAGCGATGGGCCAGACACTGGTTAGATGTCGTCCGGTTTGGAGAAAGCGATGGCTTCGAGCGAAATCATCCTCGCGAAAACGCATGGCCCTATCGTGACTGGGTGATCAATGCAATGAACGCTGATATGCCCTACGATGAATTCGTGCGTATGCAGTTAATTGGTGATCAACTTGTGGGTGGAATCGAAGGGGCAGCTGCGACCGGCTTTTGGGTTGCAGGAGTGCATAACACGACCGTTGGGGGCAGCAAACGCATGAAGCAGCTCGCTCGCCAGGACGAAATTGAAGAAGTTCTCGCAACCACAGGGCAGGCATTTATCGGCTTAACAGTCAACTGCGCTCGGTGCCACGATCATAAGTTCGACCCGATCACACAAAAAGAATATTATCAACTCGCTTCGGCTATTTCTGGTCTCGGGTACGGTGAACGAATCGAGCAATCTCCGCCAGATCAAAAAATATTGTCTGACATCAACAATCAGATGTCTCAATTAGAACTTGAGTTGACTACGATTGATGCTAAAGCCAGAACTGAAATTCTGACTGCCCGTCAAACGGAAAAAACAGAGACACCCAAGCCACCCGTTGCGTTGGCACGCTGGGAATTTGATAGCGATCTCAAAGACTCTATCGGTAACCTGCACGGCATAGCGTTTGGCAAAGCTCATGTTGAAAATGGAGCACTTATTCTTGACGGTCAAAGCTACGTTGAGACGCCGCCTGTTACGGTTGACATCACAGAGAAAACACTTGAAGCGTGGATTCAGTTGAACAACCTGGATCAGCGAGGCGGGGCAGCGATTTCCATTGGATCTCGTACCGGAGGCATCTTTGATGCCATCGTGTTTGGTGAGCGGGAACCCAAACAGTGGATGACAGGTAGCAACGGATTCGTTCGCACAGATTCATTCGGCGGTTCAGAAGAAACCGACGCAATCAACCGACCCGTTCATGTTGCGATTGTATATAAAAAAGACGGATCGATAATCTGCTATCGTGATGGAATTGCCTACGGTCATTCTGTTGGCAAGTCGCCATTGCAATCTTACGGTACGAGCCAGACTGAAATCCTGTTTGGCCTGCGTCATAAACCGCCGGGCGGGAATCGATATTTATCTGCAAAAATCCATCAAGCAGCGATTTACAATCGTGCATTGTCGCCCGAAGAAGTCGCAGCTTCGGCAGGCAATTCGGCTCGGTATGTTTCGGAAGATCAAATTGTTAAATCACTTGATCAGAAGCAGCAAGAGATTCGTGCTGCATTGAAACTACAAATTGGTACTTCAGTGATCGCCAGAGATAAACAGGCAGCCAAAGCGAATCGCAACATTTTTACACTGACCGCAGGAACCGGGGCGACAACAAACGTGTTGCTTCGAGGCGACCCCGATAATGTGGGCGAAGTTGTTTCTCCCGCATCGATTGCAGCTATTGAAGGTTTACCTGCTGATTTCAACTTGACGCCAGATGCTCCCGAAGCGGACCGCAGACGCTTGCTGGCTCAGTGGATAACTCACCAGAATAATCCGTTGTTTGCTCGCGTGATGGTCAATCGAATTTGGCACTATCATTTTGGAGTTGGAATTGTCGATACACCTAACGATTTTGGATTCAATGGCGGACGCCCAAGTCATCCAGAATTACTTGAATATCTAGCATGGAATTTCCAAAATAATGGGTATCGAATCAAACCATTACACCGATTAATTGTCACTTCCAGTACCTATCGACAGGCATCTTATGGAATGACTAAAACAGAACGTCAATTAGCCGAAACCAAGGACGCAAACAATCGACTGCTTTGGCGTGGAAGTTTACGTCGTTTAGAGGCCGAATCGTTACGAGATGCGATGTTAACTGTCTCCGGCAAGCTGAATACTTCCTATGGTGGGCCTAGCTTCAAAGATGTGTCCGTGATTATGAATAAGGGAACAACGTATTACGAACCGATTGATGTCGATAGTCCTGAATTCTGGCGACGAACCGTTTATCGCTTCAACCCACGTGGCGGGCGAAGTGCCTTACTTGATACGTTTGATTGCCCGGATTCATCGACCACATCGCCCAGGCGTTCGGTCACGACTACGCCACTTCAATCGTTGAGTTTAATGAATAATGTTTTAGTGCTTCGGATGTCCGATTATTTTGCTCAGCGTGTTATCGCCGAAGCAGGTGAAGACGTTACATCGCAAATTATGCACGCCTGGCAATTGGCTATTGCGCGTGTCCCCAACGATCAAGAACTGCAACTTTCTAAACAACTGGTCTCTCAGCACGGATTTTCTTCGCTGTGCCGCGGGCTGTTCAATTTCAATGAATTTGTGATGATTGAGTAACTTATGAATATTCCAATAAATCCCACGCGTCGCGATATGTTTCATTGGGGAATGAATGGACTTGGTGCGACTGCGTTTGCTTCGCTGCTTAGCCAGGAGTCTTCTGCTAAGTCGCATGCGAGCGCAACGCTTCAGCCCAAAGCGAAACGAGCCATCCACATTTGCCTGGTGGGCGGCATGAGTCATGTTGATTCGTTTGACTACAAACCGGAGCTGAAAAAGTTTCATGGCAAGTCGTTACAGACCGACGAGCAACCCGATCTCTTTTTTGGTCAAATGGGACAACTTCGTAAAGAAGACTGGGAATTCAAACCACGTGGTAACAGCGGCTTGATGATCTCGGATATGTTTCCCCACATTGCAGAAGTCGCAGATGATTTGACGGTGCTGCGATCAATGGAATCAAAATCAGCTAATCATACTCCTGCATTATTTCTGGCAAACAGTGGATTCGAGTTCAACGGGTTCCCTTCGATGGGGAGCTGGATTTCCTATGGCATGGGCTTAGAGAACGAGTCACTTCCCGCTTATGTCGTATTGAATGACGAGCGGGGGGCACCAAACACAGGAGAGTCCACATGGGCCAGTGCTTTTCTGCCTTCGAATCATCAAGGGGTTGTATTGCGTGGCGGCAAACAGCCTGTTCGAGATCTGTTTCCTGCACTCCCCATCGATGCAAAAACCGATGCTGCAACTCGTGAATTTATCCTCGCAATCAATCAGCAACACCAGGAACGTACAGGAGCTGATACCGCGATGAGAGATCGCCTGAAAAGTTACGAACTCGCAGCGCAGATGCAAACATCCATCCCACAGGTAAGTAGCTTTGCCGAGGAGACTTCAGCGACTCAGGATTTGTACGGTATCAATGATAAGCAAACCGCAGATATGGGAAAACGCTGCTTACTTGGTCGGCGATTGCTCGAACAAGGTGTGCGATTCATCCAGCTGTTTTCTGGTGGTCCCGTAGCAGGCAGCCCCAGGGCGAGTTGGGATGCCCACGAAAATGTCAAAGAAAATCATACCATCGAAGCTGGTCGAATCGATAAGCCAGTCGCTGCATTACTTCGAGATTTGAAACAGCGTGGAATGTTGGAGGATACCTTGGTGCTGTTCACCACCGAATTTGGACGCACTCCGTTTGCACAATCGGCTGCTGATCAAGTTGGTCCCGGTCGAGATCATAATCGATACGGCTTCAGTTGCTGGATGGCAGGTGCGGGACTGAAACCGGGTATCGCGTTCGGCAATACCGATGAGATCGGCTGGAAGGCCGTCGAACGCCCTATACCCTGGCACGACTTTCACGCAACGGTGCTGCACTTGTTCGGTATCGATCACGAACGCCTGACCTATTACCACAACGGCATCCAACGCCGTCTAACGAACGTCCACGGCGACATCGTCAAGGAAATCCTTGCTTAACCCGCCTGTCATGCAAATGAGAGTTTCCAGTGAAGTAGTCTGAGTTTCGTTCATTGCCGGATGATGATATTTGCCCAAATTATTTAACAACAGGTTTCAGCCTCCAAGTTCTAACGATAGTTGGGGCCGGTTGTTTTGTTGGAATCATTTCGCCGCTGATTTCTCGAATGGCCCATTGCAGTGAAAAATTAAACGGACCGGGCTGAATCGATTCTCCTGCCAGGGATTTTAATTCCTTTAACTGTGACTTTGCCTTGATGCGGCCCAGGGAAATGACGCTCATTTGCACAACAATATCAATTTCCGGTGGTAGGGCAGATCTGGCTTTAATTCGCCCCATTAATTGACTTGCGAATTGCTCATTCTGATCGGAAGCCAGCAAGTGACCAAGTGCCCAAACTGCAGCGCCCCGAGAGAGGACTTGATGTGGACGAAGGAGGCTATAGGGGAGATACTTTTGCATCAACGGAATCGCTTCACGATAGTTCATCATCGCCAGTCCCTCAAATAGCTGAGCAACTTGTCGATCAACTGCCTCAGGATCTTTCCATTGAGGATTATCCGTTTGGTATTGAGCATGTTTGAGCATTGCAGAGCGAGTGGAATCGACAGCCACTTTTTTTAATGCCCATGCAGAGGCAATTATAATCTCGGGACGCTTTGAAGTTAACAGTTGTACGAACCGCTGGGCAGCAGGTTCATGATCGAGTTGCCCAAGAATTAGACAGGCTTGTTCTTGCCCTCGCCAATCGTCTGAATTGAGGGTTTCCGTTACGCTTGTCAGTATGATTGATTTGAATTCGGGATTTTGAGCATGCTCGATCAATGCATCCCNTATCTGTTGGCGCAAAGTCGGATTTTCGTCATGGAGGTGATTGGCCAGAATTATCAATCGCTTTTCATTGGGTAGTGTCATCAAACATTGTGCAGCAATACGGCGNATATTGACATTCGGATGTTCCCACGCTTTTTCGGAATGGTCAATCACAAGTGCAGGGGCAATTGCAAACAATCGACTGATTGCAGCTGATGCAACTGGTCCTACTGGATCAACAAATAACTGCACGAGCAATTGCTGAGCTTGTACCGAACTGTGCCGTTGCAATAGGTCGACTGCACACAAGCGATTAATTACAGAAGGCTTGTCTGCGGCCAATAATTTCTGGGCATAAGTTTCAAGCCCGGTCGTGGAAATTTGCCCTGCTGCTTTTGCAGCTGCCAGGCGTATATCTTGTGGGCGATTATTGGAGTGAACGATTTTGATTAAGCTTGGTATCGCTTGCGTGTCGAGTACTTGGCCACTGCCTTGGCAGGCAAGAATTAACTCTCGCCGAGGTGTTGATTTGTCTTGAAGACGCGTTCTCCAAACGGTGCGGATTGGTTGGTAATCCCACCTGGCCAAAGCTGGCTCGACTAACAAACGAAATTGCGAGCCTGATTTCTGTGATACTTCAAAAAGTTCATCAGCCGCTTCGTGAGCCTCAAGTTCAATCAGAGTTAAAGCAACGACGGTTTGCACGGTTTCGCTTATGTTTTCATCTTGTAACACCGCACGTAATTCAGGGATGGCAGATTTGACTTCTTCAAAGCCCATTTTATGTGCATCTGAAATATCACTGGCTGCTGCTAGAATATAAGTTGCATCTGATCTTTGAAGGGCAGATCGCCATAAGTCGACAATATTCGGTGGCAGTGCTTCCATGTCATCTGGGATGCTGAAAGCTGGATCGGAGAACATTAAAAATGAANGCCGCAGCTCTTCAGCACTTGTGAGACAACAGAACATCAAACACGATAATACTGAGATGGTGAAGGCTGTGCATTTCCTTCGAAACAAGGAAACTTCATCGCGGTATCGAGATGCAGACAAAGACATGGAAAACCTTCCGGATTACTCAGGGCGTGAAATTCTGTAGGTTTGCCAAATCATGACGATCAGGCTGATAACCGAAGTGATTCCCATGAACCACCAGTTTCCAGGAATCAGATTGTAATTCTGAAATCCATCTAAGCGAATGACGGAAAATGCAGCTGCAATTGGATTTATTATCAGCACACTTTCAACTAACTCATGCCCGAACGGGTTGTCTCGTCCTAGCCAAAACAACAGTGGAGCACCGCAGATCAATAGAAGCGCGGTGTAAGCTGCAACTGTCGCTGAAGCAGTACGTCGAAATAAACACCCAATGGCAGCACTAAGCATCATACAGAACGTCGCTGTGAGAATCAGGCAAATGACGACCCTTTCAATTTGCCCGCGTAGGCCAGGTGCAATGTAGACCATGACCACATAGCCGGGCAGCGTTGCACACATCACAAGTGCTAACGTTAAGATCACAGACAGCATTTTTCCCCAAACGATTCGATAAACCGGCATCGATGTCGATTGTAAAAGGATCCAACCGCCAGTTTCCCGTTCGGTCGCGATGAGTCCCGAAGCTAAACTGGGAGTCAGCAACACTAACAAAGAAACTTGCAGTAACACCATAATGCCGCCGATCGTGGCTACGTCCCAACTGATCGTTTGAGTTGTCGTAAGAATTGTCATTCCTAACGACAACAAAATGCAAACGGAAACAAGACGCAGTAACCAGTGCAAACGTCCAAATCGCCGACAACGAAATTCTTTGACCATCACGGGATTGACAAATGGGCCTATTAGTTTTGATCTTCGTTTGGGATCAACTAGAAACATCGTTCTTCTGATAAATCGTGTTGAGAAATTCTGGTCATCCACAATTGTACCTGCATCACGTGATTGATCAAACAATTTATGATTCAGGCGGCTGACCGTCCAGATTGCAGAAATCGCAGAAACACCAATTGCCAGGAATGTAAACCGTTGAGTAACATTCACGGCTACAGCAACGCCTCGTGATCCCACATCTCCTGCTCCTAAAAGATGCATCAAAGCGGCAACAGGCGAAAGACAGCGAAACCATTCTACAAATTCTCCGGTTAGTCCACTGGAACCGACAAAAAAGTAGTGTGGAATGAATGATAAAAATGCCATCGTCAGGACTGCACCGTACGTCCAGCGAATTGCTGAATCGATGGAATCTGTCAGACTGCTAATTAATAATCCAACTGTTGCGCACATCAAAATCGTCAGCAAGAGAATCCCATACGCTCCTGCAATTTCACGAACAGGAGAAACTCCACCAATGGTGTAACAGGCTACCGCTGCCGGAAGGCTCAGCAGAAGGAATAACAAAGCAATCCCTAATCCACCTCCTAGTTTTCCGAGATAGATTTGAAGTGGACCTAGCGGGGAATTCAGCAGTAGTGCTAGTGTTCCGCTGCGTTTTTCTTTTACAATAGAAGTTGCAGGATACACAGGAAACAACAACAGCATTGACGTTAACAGGCCGCCGGTAAATATTTGAAAGATCTCTAACGAGCGAGTTCCACTCAACGCCATTCGCTCGTCGGTAGGCCAACGCATTGCAATCAGTAAGCTGAGTAACAATGTCAAACCACACAAGGCGATAATCGTCCCTCGTTGACGAAGAAAGCCAGTGAATTCGCGTTCCAATACAGGATTTTGCACGTCAAGCACCTTTCTCTTTCGTGAATGGAATTTGTTCCAGGGACTCGTTAGATTCATTTGCGAATGAAATGAATGCTTCTTCGAGATCCGATTGGAGTTCACGAAATTGTGTCACTTGTACTCCTGCTGAAACCAAGGCAGCGAGCAAAACGGCTAGTTCGGATTCTGTTTTAGAAGTACGGCAGCGAACCGTCATTTCGGACGTTGCGGCAACAACATCGGCTCCCTCTTCTGCATGTTGCTTGATGATATCTGAGGCACGACTTACTTCTTGTTCGCTGACAAGTTGAACTTCTATTGTACGGCGCTGACTGACTTGACGACTAATTTCAGCAACGGTCCCACAGGCTCGTAATTTTCCATTAGTCAGAATTGCGATCCGGTGACAAATACGGGAGAGTTCTGGTAAAATGTGGCTNGTCACCAGAAGGGTTTTGCCGGCCGCAGCTAAGTTAATCAACAAGTCCCGCATATCAACACGAGCCTGAGGGTCCAGCCCGTTTGCAGGTTCGTCGAGAATTAGAACTTGTGGATCGTGTAACAAAGTGCGAGCAATCCCCAGACGCTGACACATTCCATGACTTAATGATTCCACATATAAATCACGCATGTATGTTGATTGCGTCATCTCCATCACTTCTTCGATGCGTCGAAGTCGATCACGTCGTTTCAAGCCGAACGCTGCCCCGAAAAAATCAAGATATTCAAGCACCCGCATGTTTTCGTAAGAGCCAAACTTGTCGGGCATGTAACCGAGAATGCTTTTGACCTTTTTCGATTCCCGTACGCAATCAATGCCACCAATATGAGCAGTGCCTGCGGTCGGTCGGGCAAGTCCGACTAAGATTTTAATCGTTGTCGTTTTTCCCGCACCGTTGGGGCCAATCAATCCTAGAATTTGTCCGGTAGGAATTGTCAGGTCGAGTGAATCCAAAGCCACTTTGTCTCCATACTTTTTGGTCAATCCCTGAATCACGATCGCGTCTTGAGTATTCACAATCTCGGTCCCTGCTAAGGCTTTATGTTTTTATTTAATTGAAATCAATTATTTAGTTTTGCGTTGCTGGTTCTGCTGGAATATTTGCTTCAAGAGAAAGGTTCAGCGATTCTATCTTCCAACGGGGAGTCGTAATTAACCTGTCCGGATTAACCTCATTGTTATTCACACCAGCAGATAGAAATAGAAGCAATTGTCCTTTTGGGGTGATCCATAAAGAGGAGGCATCACCAAGAGTACCCTTTAATTTGCCCACCGGTTGATCCCAGGACTTTAATTTCATTCGAGAAGTTCCATTCCAGCCTGATAACTCTAGCTGACCAACCGGTCCTGAAACATCAATTTCAATATGAACACGGCTTGGTTTTATAGGCAACAGGGCATGGGGGATCTGAAACGAAAGCCATGATTGCGAGTGCCCCTTTTTTTCAAGCCACTCTCGTTTATAATTGGCATAGATCCCTCCGAATGGATGCTCATCTGGTCCGATGACTTCACGGTAATCAATGATGGCAGCCGGGATTATAAATTGGCTTCCGGCTGAAGGACGCTCGAAACGTATCGGCATCACTACCAATGCGTTTCCTTGTTGTTGAATGTTTTCGCCAAAATCAAAACTCAAGCCCCATGGTTTGGTCCACAATAACAATTGAGGTTGTTTGGAGTTCCAGGGTTTATTTGAGTCTGTCGATAATAGTTTTACGATCTCGCTACGGCGGCGTTGTTCGTCTCCCATTAATTTTGCAGCAAGGTATTGTCCGTCACTTAATGTGTCGTTCAAGTGGGCAGTGAAATGGTAATCATCGGTTAATTTAACTCCAATTCGACCTTGTTGAGTTATGAGAATGGCATCTTCAGGTTTTAGTTTTTCAGGTAGCTGAAGTTGTCCGGTGATTCCCTGTTCGTCAAATGTGGCAATAGCTTCTGCGCGACCGGACTGACCCGATTGATAGAATTTACCAATGCGAAATCCCGGGGTACTGCGTAGGCCGTCCCATTCCCAATTCATGGGGCCGCTATAATTGAGAGATCGAATTCCGCCAGGGTAACTTGTTAAATCGGGCAATACCCAACCTCCAGAACTACCAGACAACTGAGTCACCGAAGAGTCAGCTGAATAAAGCCCAACGATTCCTTCGGAGCGAAAATCGTCAGTTCCGGGAATGGGTGTCACAATTTCGGCACTTACTGCCAAAGAAGGCATGTTTTGGCTTGCCGGTCGTACTAAAGTGATTGCTCCCCCGGCTGTAATTGCCATCAACGGACCGAGTACCCCAAACAGAACCATCCGTTTTTTTCTCCACAAAACAGCTGCTATTAAAAAGGTGAGTAAACTGTACGTCAGCAAAATTCCAACGACAGACTGCCTGGTTGGGATTCTGTAACCGATAAATTGATGAATCTGATCAGTGAATAAGGGTAACGCAGAGTTCAGAAATGTGGGGGGAGAGAAAAATTTTGTCGATATGTTTACAAGAGGATCTAACGCAACCTGTCCCGTGTCCCAGCCTTCTCCTGCACGAGATTTCCGATCATCCGAAGTACGAGGACGCAGCCATGCATTGGCCCCCACGGTTGTGACAAGGACTTTACCACGACCGCAATCAATCCAGAATGCTGCTGGCCAGCCATCGACTGAATAGTCCACTTCGACGCTGTCAATCAGAATCCGCTTCATAATAACTGGGACATCAAGTTCCCTGTGCTCGATTGATACCCCTTTGGGATCGAGAAAATCCAAACTTGATAGTTCAACACTTTCGAGTTCTCGTCCTTGGTAAATATCTCCTAATAACATTTCTAATAATTGTGAATCGACTTTGTCTAGCATGACCCATAATTTGCCACCACTATTTAGCCAACGCCGGACTGCTTCGAGTCCTTCGGGATCTTCGAGCAACTGATTGTCAGACACAATTAACTGAGCCAAACCGTCCAGTCCCAACTCTCCTGATGCTGCACATCCTCGATTCAGCGTTCTCCAATTACGACGCAAGCGTTGCTGGTAACGTCCTGTTTGCATCAAATCCAAAGAACTCACTTCGGGGTCATCTACAAGCACTGTGTCTAACATTCGCCGAGGAGGGAAACGATGAATGATACCTGTTGCCTTCTCATCAGATTCAATCTGCAATGTATGCTCAAGTTGTAATGAGCCGTCTTCGTTACGAAGCAATCCGGTGGAATCTCCCAGAGATCGAACGAGAATACGATACGGAAAACTCCGGGCCACAATATGCTTGGGATCTGGGGTACGGATGGGCATCCATACTCGAATTCGGGTCAAGGGCGGTATTTGAATTCGCCGACCATATTGTAATGTGGGATCAACATCAAAATAAATTGCGACATGTAAATCCACTTCGCGGTCGTTTGGGTTCTCCAATGTGAACCGCATCAGATTCCATTGATTGCCCAGTACGGGGAATTCTACAGAAATACCTTTAACGTAATCGCCCGCATGCATTTCGGTACCTGCAGGTACGGCTTGGGCATTTTGTGTGCTCCCGATAGTTACCAGCAAGATAAACAGGATACGGAAATAGATTGGAAAGATTAATTTCTGCAACATGGTCTTCCCGTATTTCCTTACATCGAATGAATTCGCAATTTTTCTTATACGCATTCGCATGTTTGCTTGTGCGTTGTATGTTTCCAGACCACTTGTCAGTACAGGGTCATGATCGATCACGCAACGCAGTTTATTATTGAGTTTGGTATTATGTCGCCACAACAAATCAAATTGAGGACTCCAGCGAATTTCGGTAGGGCGAGCTTTAAGTTTAGCATCAAACAAAGAGAGTTCAAATGAATCCATTTTTGCGGACTTGGTTTAACTTTCAATTCTGTAGAGACATTAGGGTGCAGTCAACAGTTCGTAGCGTTCTTTGTGATATTTGCTGCGTTCCATGTCGTTCATCAGTGCATAGATTTCAATAAGCCACTGATGGATTTGAGTTGCTGCGGGATTTAATTCCAACGCTTTTTCCCCAGCACGAGCTGATTCTTCATAGCGTTCAAGTTGACCATAAAGGTGAGAAAGCCTTCCAAAGATTTCAAAATCCCAAGGGTTCACTTCAACCACTTTGCGACCATATTTTATACCTTGCTCCCTTTCTTCTATTGAATGGTAGAGCATCAGCATTCTTCGGAGCACATTCTCTTCATTAGGAGCTTGTTCCAATGCCTTTTCCCAAGTTCGGATCGCTTGTCGCATATCTCCTGCAAGCCAGTAACCGGTTCCCAGTGAAATTCGAGCAGGAAGATCATCCGGGGCAACTTCAAGCCACTTTTCCAACGGGGCGATCGCGTCAATGACTAACCCAGAGTTGCCTCGCTGTTCGGCCAGATTGATCAGAGAAATCGCTTCAGCTCGTATGACTTCTGCTTCGGGGATCAGATTTTCCTCAGCCCGGAAAATATAGTAGACCTCCTGACCAGTTTGTTTTTTTGTTTTTTTAGATTGAATATTCTTTAAAATACGATGGTCTGTTTGAGACGTATGCGGGACATCATTAGCATCAATCTTCGGCATGTGGCAGGCAATACACGAATCCTTAGAAGATACTTTTTTGCGAACATCAAGTTGTTCGGAACACTCGGTTTGCTCTGGGCCATGACAGGCGATACAGCGGTTGCGGAAAAATTCAATTCGCTCTGATGCGTTTGGTGTTTTATGAGGATCGTGGCATGAAATGCAGCCTAGTTGTCCATCGCTTTTTTGATAACATTCGCTGCTTATCATTTGCTCTGGTTGACTCACCGCTTCGGTTGATCCATCTTGTGCCACGGTGTTTTTCTTCAAGAAAATTGTCCAAATGTCAGAAATGCTATCTCCTGGACGAAAATCAAAATGAGACCGTTTGTATCGAGTCAAGCGATGCTCACCAACAAGATGGCACTGTAAGCAGACATCATCCCGCAGAGATGCAGAAAGATCGCTGGGGTTAACAACAGGGTCGTCTCCTTCTTCTGCTCCTGAGTGATGGAATTCAATATGCTGCTCGCCAGGGCCATGACATTGTTCACAGCTGATGGATTCTTCAATGAAGGGGGTCGGTTTATAGAAATTACTGGGGCCTGCAACAGAGTCTACTCGACCAACATGACAACTCAGACATCCATCAACTACCCGACGACCAAAATGTAAGTTGTTAGACTTATACCCAGGCGATAAGTCCCATTGCTTCGTTTCGGAATACCATGTGACAGGTGACATGAATAATGAACCCGAGTGATTAATCAAGTAAGAACGACCACGCTTCCCCGAACCCATTGCGTATTCCACCGGAACAGGTTTATCATAAATAACTTCTCCCTCTTTGGTTGTAGCTATTTCGTGGTGCAGAACCTGACCATCTTTTTTCTCGATCTTGTAAGAAATTGTCACTGAAGAGCGAGGCGCCTTTGCCGTATTGAACTGTGCGTTTTCTGAGTAATCTTCTAATGCGGAGACTTCTGTGACTTTTCCCAAAGAATGTCCCATGGGATGAGATTGAGTGTAGGTTTCATAAATTTCGGCGTGGCATTCCGCGCACGCCCGGCTTCCTACGAAATCCTGTCTTGCGGGATCAGGGATATCCGGAGTCGAAAGGCGAAACGCTTCCGCTTCTTCCTGAGGGGCTTCAGTGGCATCGTTATTTGCTTGATCAGATCCATTGCAGCCCAATGAAAGTAATCCAATAACGACTGTTATCGATATTGCGAAATAGAATGGATGAGGGCGATAAATACTTATCATTTCTGTTCTTCTGTGTTCGATTCAAATACGGTTATGAATTGATTTACTGTAACATTGGAAATGTTCTCGTGCCTACCACTAGGCCAGGTAATTGAAACTTGGCATGGCTCAGCAGACTTCCCCATTCCAAAAACAAGAACTGGCTGTAAGCTAGAGCAGTAGCTGGTCCCACCCGGTAATTGCTGGACAAGCTCTAATTCCCCTTGCTTGATACTTACTTTAACGCCAATACCATTTCGGTTGCTTTGAGTACCCACAAAGCGGAATTGCAACCAATTCCCACATTGAGAATCGTTCTGAAGAAGTGCAGCTGGAGAATTTTGGTTGATGACCACAATGTCCAAGTCTCCATCACGGTCATAGTCAGCCGTTGCTACTGCACGACCGAGGAATGTTTGCTGGAAATAATCTCCGGATTGTTCACTCTCGTCTTGCCAGTTGCGACCATTAAAGGAAAAGAGTTGTGGTTTCATGTACCAGTCATCGCCAGTACTTTCCTGCCAATCATCAATGTGCCCGTTGGCAATAAATAAATCCTGCCAGCCATCTAAGTTGAAATCATTCATGACGGTGCCAAATGCCAAGTAGGGCAACGTGGGGTGATGCAAACCGGTTTCACGTGTTGCATCTGTAAAGCCTGAAGATCCAAGATTTTTATACAGTGTGTTTGAATCCGTTGTGAAATGGCTGACATATAAGTCAGGAAGACCATTTCGATCGTAGTCGCCAAATGCAAGCCCCATACTGGCCTGGTATTGGCCCAGTCCACTCATCGAGCAGCCTTTGATCAATCCTTGTTCTTCAAATTGTCCGGCCCCCTGATTGACAAAAAAATGATTTCCGGTGGTGTCGTTGGCGACGTATAAATCAGGTAAGCCATCATCGTTGAAGTCCGCGATGACGACCCCCAGGCTTTTGCTTCCCGGGCCATTCAGTTTGCGTTTATCCGCTTCCTCGATAAATGTTCCATCACCTTGGTTCATGAAGCAAACATTATGAATTGGATCGACATCTCGCGGATGGCATGTGTGAGCATCCTGGTCTTCTCCGAAGCACGAAATTGGATGATGTGGATCATAATTTACATAATTGCAGACATACAAATCCAAGTCGCCATCTAAGTCCAAGTCACCCCAGGCAGCACTGGAAGACCAAAGCGAATTCGTAGCAATCGCTGAGGCCGCAACCCGTTCGAATGTCCCGTCTCCTAAGTTGCAGTAGAGAACGTCATCTCCGACATTACTAACATAAATGTCATCGAATCCATCGTTATTATAATCAGCGATTGCGACACCATGACCATATTCCAGGTCAACAAGAAATGTATGCTCGGTGACGTCTTGGAAAGAGCCATCACCCATATTCCTAAAAAGCTTATCAACCGGTTGGCCGTCCCAAGAATCCGCATCCGAGTGACCACCTTGTGCGAAGTAGAGGTCTGGCCAACCATCGCAGTCATAGTCAATCCAGCCGACTCCTCCTGAGGTAGCCTCCGGCATCAGCTTTTTGTCTGATGCACCGTTATCAAAGACAAAATTCACTTTTGCTTTTACATGAACATCAATAAGAGAAAAGTTGTTTTGCAAATTGGTAGAAGCTTGCTCTGCGACCTCGGGGGCGCCCAAGCCATCTAGCAAACCGGGGGAAGCACCGGATGATTGCGTGTGTTTGGTAGAAGTATCTGGTTCTGTAACTGAATGAACAGTATTAGATTTAGATTCTGGTGAAGAAGCCTGCTCGCAGCCTGAGAAGGCAAAGATGATCGCTGTGGCAATCATTACAGCAGATTGTGAAAGGTGAGCGTTCTGGCTCATCCTCTGCAAGCCGATTGGGGAAGCAGGCATGTTATAAGCATTATACAAAAAATGATTCCCGCTTGGGGAAAACCTCAAGCGGGAATCAACATACTCACGAAAATTTAAGAAAAGCGAATTCGCCTAATATTAATATTCGCCAACAATTTCGCCACCACCAGAGGTTGCCAAACCTAATTGCACACCCTCTACTCTTGGTGCACCTTGGCGACCAGCATTACCGATACTCATGCTCTCGCTCAGGAATTTCACAGAACCATCAGCGAAAACACAATGTGCTCCACCAGGATGACTACTAGACATGGAAGCGCCTCGATTGTCATTATCGCCACGTCCATTAGTCTGGTTATCTGAATTAATCTTCTTGTTCAAGCTGTCCAATGCATTGATTGGTGAAATCCAAGAAGCATTCCGCGCAAAACGACCGGGCTGTCTTTTCGTGAATCGCCAGTGGTGATTTTCAAATACAGCAACCGTATTTGAAGTACCATCGGTAATGTGTGAAAATTTAGCCGATCCACGATTCCAGAAGCAACCTCGGTAGATCGAATAGTCGTCCCAGTCTTCATCAAACGTGGTGACCCAGTCGCCACTGACCCAGCGAGCTCCGTTGTGTTGTGACACATCACGCCATCCGGTGTGTACGAAACCCAAGTTACCCACGTAGTCAGTACGACCACCGGGATATCTGGTTCCGCCACCGCCGCCACCATCAGCGAAGCCACCTTTGTTGTAGTAGGTCAGTGAAGTTCCATTGGATTTTGTTGTTTTTGCCTGTGGGTTACTTGGGCATAACAAAGTTGGAATAGCGGTTAATGCAAGTTGCTGTACCACCGGATTCCCGTAACCAACACCAGATGCCCATGAAGACCAAGGTGCATCGAAAGCTTGTAGACCTGAAAGTTGATCGTAAAGCGGTGCTTGCTCAAGGAAAGGTAGCGCCATAGAAATCCAGGAAACAGATCCGACATCAGGATCAGTTCGTGAACCATTCACTTTGTTGATAACTGGCATTGAGCCATCATAGTTCAACGGAAATTGATTGTGTGTGTCGTGGTAGTTGTGAATCGCTAACCCGATTTGCTTCAGGTTATTCTTGCAGGACGAACGTCGTGCTGCTTCTCGTGCTTGTTGTACTGCTGGCAACAGCAATGCTACAAGGATGGCG
>JAESQE010000115.1 GCA_016765335.1 Planctomycetaceae bacterium | reverse complement strand
GTCTGATAAAGGAAAAATCCTGATTGACATTGGGGATACTGATAGAAATATGCTTTCTATCTCTAAGAATGGATGGAGTGTACAACTACAAAAAAAACCAAGGTTTATCAGGCCTCTGCATCAGCTTGCAATGGCAAGTCCAATAGGTGGAGGCGACCCCCAAAAGCTCTTTGACTTCTTTTCAGTAGACACCGAAGACGACAAGCTTCTGGTGCTTGCATGGACGTTAGCAGCTCTTTGCCCTGATGTCCCGGTCCCAATGCTACTACTGATTGGTACACAAGGCTCAGCAAAGACAACACGATCAAGAAGATTGAGAAGTCTTCTTGATCCCAGTGTTACCCCGGTGTTAGGAGATATCGATATGTCAAATCTGTTTCTGACTTTTGATAATCATGCTTTACCTTGTTTTGAGAATGTCAGCAAATTTAACAGATCTACAGCAGATATGTTTTGTCGAGCCGTAACAGGGAATTATGTGGAACGGAGAAAGTTATTCACTAATTCAGACCAAGTGCTTTATTCTTTTCAGCGTCCGATTATCATCAACGGAATTGACGCACCAAGCACAAGGCCAGATTTTTTAGATCGCTGTATTGCCATCAACTGTCGGCGAATGAAAACATTCAAACCGATCAGGGAACTCGATGCGGCCTTTGAGGCTGCTCGGCCGAAATTATTAGGATCACTGCTGGATCTTCTTGTCAAAACACTGAAGGAGATGAAGCATCTACCCGTAGCTGGAAAGTTTCGAATGGCAGACTTTGCTCACTTTGGCCGAGCAATGACTGTCGCTCTTGGGAGAGATCCGGAAGAGTTCGATACTGCTTATCTACTTAACATTAAGCACCAGGACCAGGAGATCTTGGAGGCAACACCCATGACCAGTGCAGTGACGCTTTTTGCGAAATCTTACACTGAAGATAATCCATGGAAAGGCACGGCTGGCGAACTGCTGATTCTCCTTCGCGACAAGGCCCACACAAGCTCTGACAAAGATGCAACAAGTGATCTACCCAAAAATGCACGCTGGCTCAGCTGTCGGTTGAGTGAGCTGGTTACTGCCCTAGCAGCGAACGGAGTCATCATCGACCGATTACCTCGTACAAAGCAGTCTCGTGGATGGAAAGTCTATGCTACTGGGGAAGTGGGGATAAAAGGTGATCCCAAGAAGGCCAACCGTGATCTTATCGAAGAGATGGGGACGCCTGCTATTGTAGATCAAGACGAGTCCACTTAACAAGACAGTTTCTTTAGAGAACTGAGGTGAAATATTATCTGGCCCGGAGCTCCTGCTTCGGGGCCAGATAATTCCCTGATAATAAATCGAGGAAGAATGTGTCCATACTAAAAAAACGAATGGAGTGATAGTAGCGAGAACCTTATTACGGATTGTATCCAGCCCCGTGTTCCACCTGGAGCACGGGGCTGATTTCATATCTGAATGATGTTGTGGAGGCTTCGGTTGCAGCGGTTTCTGCGGATATCTCATGCAGATGTGCATTCGATGAGCCAGTAGAGATAACTGTTGCGACGAGAACCGCGGTCGTGGCAGATGTAATCTGGTGGAATCCAGAAGCGGTGTTCAATCAAGGACGGCGAGCGTGGCGTCAGTCACACAACCAATCAAGTAGTAGAAGTAGAAAAAGCCAGAGCAGAAAAAACACAGGAAAAAGAACAGAAAAAAGTAGAATCAAAAATAGGACAAGAAAAACAAACAACAGAATAACAGGCAAAAGAAAAACAAACAGGACAAGAAAAAACACAGGGACAAGAAACAAGTAAAACAATCACAGGAAACATCAGGGACAAGAACAATTGCAGGGATATGAATACTAACAGGGAATTAAAGTAGGAATTGAATAACAGGGTGTACTAAAGAGAATATCTGACTCTCAAATCAAGGAGATGTTTAATGACTGAGAACTTAGCACTGCCTTTGACGAAAAAAGCGTCACGGGCACCACGAAGGATTGATGGGAAGATTCCACCAGGATGTAAAAGCATCACGGTGATCGTACCTGACAAGATTTACTATCACGTCCAGACCCAGGCCTCCCTCAGTTGCATGGACCCGCCGGATTACCTGTACCACTTCCTCCAGGAAGCGATCCCGTTACAGGCTCCGTCCGGGTAGCAGAAACCTGACAATGACCCCACACCTCGGCAAGCCTGAAGGAGGGCCGCTTTGCGATCAAGGGAATATTGACCAGCGAAGTGAAAGTCACCGTCGAATGCCGAGACCTGACATATACGAATGCAAATAAGAAGAAAAATGAGTTATCTAAATCTCAAACAAAAGGAGTAGAACGATGCCATTAAACGAGATTCCCTTCCAACGAAAGTCACCTGTGGTTCATGTCAAGGAACGTCAACTTCCCGAATGGGACGAAGACGCTTGGATTGAATCCACTTCCAAGAAGATTGGAGAGATTGCCGAGGGCAAGAGGAGAGGATGCTTTTACCTGAACCCTGGCTTCATAGTCTCTGCAACCAGATTCAGTGCAGAGTTCAGCAGCAAGGCTCGCAAGTGCCAGGCAAACTGGTATCGCCGGGTAGATCAAGTCCTGTTGCGAAAGCACCGGAAACGCCGTGAGCGAGAACTAGATTTCTGGTCACGACAGAATGCCTACACTGGAATCCTGATTATTGAAGGCCAACCAATCCCGCCACACGAATGGACGGCGATGGAAGCGAAGATCGAGGAATTCACTTGAAGTATTTGAAACAATAGGAGCAAAAGAAACTGATGACACCCCATATTCCACGAGAGTCTTTTCTCCATTGAGTCAAAACAGTTCTGTTCCTGCATACAAAGGCCGCCCTCCCCGAGGCTGGCCAACCAATTTCAATTTCATCAAATGGAGAGCGACAATGAATAGTCAGACCACTAATCAGGCTGGGACAATGCTCCAATGGAGTCGTTTTTTCGACCTTGAAGAAGGACCCAAATCACCACCAGCGGTACAAAACTCGTCGAGCCGTCCGTAGCGGCTTGTTCGAATACATCGAAACCTTTTACAATCGGATCAGAAAACACTCAGCCCTGGGTTACCAAAGATCCATCCAGTTTGCGAAGGCCACCTAACCTTAACCCTGTGTCCACTATCCGTGGGAACTCCAAGTCGCTCAAATAGTTTCTACGATTTTCATCTTAATCAATTTTTCAAACTGCTGTTCTACTCGTTGTGGGATTGACCCACCTCGAACCGGCATTCCCAGTTCCATGTTAATTGTAAACGCTTGCTGAGTGAGATTGGCAGAGGATAAAAACAACCATTCTCCATCTGCCACTGCACATTTTACGTGTAAGATACCGGGTTTCTTTGTTCTGCTCAGCTTTCGTTTTTCTTTTGGCCAGAAGTAAACCGAAGAACATGCCTCAACCTCTTCCCCCAATGCACGAAGCGTGCTGTATTCATTCTCGCCATCCAGTTTGTCCGGTGTTTCAACAATAACGGTCAATTTGACCCCACGCTTTGCAGCCCGGACAAGTGCATTGGCGATGTTAGGGATGCGATACACGGCGAAACTGACGAGCGTGATTCGATCCCGTGCAGAATCCAAGACTTGCAGAATTGCTTGTTCAGTTCGACGAAAGGGCGTGTCCCCAGCGTCAGGGCCAGTCCAAACAAGTTCAACACTCTGAGAGTCTTTATGCCTTTGCTCTGAAAGAGCAGCCGTTTGTAAAGCGATAGCAACAACGGTGGGACCAAGATTACAGGCATCCTGTCGCCACTGATCTACAAAAGCTAAAACAAGATCACGTTGATGGTGATGAGGGACTCTCTTTGTAATCTCTGCTTTCAAGGTTGACGAATTACTCGTCAAAATTGCCGTAGCCACGGTCTCAACGGTGCTGAACGGTAGACTTTCAGCCAATCCGGTTGCGGCTTCAACGATGATACGATTCGAGTTCATAAAGATTTACCCAAAGAAGGAGACATCTGCCCTCTCCATAGTTGGAACGAGAGAAGAACGATCTAAATACTTGTTGCCACGTTCGCAAGATGTTTCTGGCAGAAATGAACAAGCATGACATGATGCTCCGTGCAATGTTTCCCCACCATCCACTAGATGTTCAGAGCACAAAGGGTCTGAAGAACAAAGGCTCATTTTTTCCAAGGCACGCTTGATATGCCGCCCAAGTTTGTCAGGTTCACCAAGAGTACAAAGTCCACCTAAAGTCCCTTCACTGTCTGACGCTGAAGTATAGATCAACACACCTGCCATTGGGTCACCGTCAGATGGATTTCGTGAGTAGATTCTCTCCGAAATCGATGCTGAAGTGTACCCGCACTCGATAGCAAGTTGACGAATGAGTGAGTGAGCAAACGTGTGTAGCAAGACAAATCGAATTCCGGGATAACCAACCTCAGGGTCAAGACCTTTGGATGCACGCCATGAACGATGCCCGCTCTCAAACTCATGATCAAATGCTTGATTGCTACTCACCCAGTCTTGGATCTTTTGTTCGTCAAACTGGAAAAAGATGCCTTCACCACGTGTCTCACTAGCAGGAATCCATGTCGGCTTCTTCCGTGAAATACTGGCACGTCGCTCTTCGGGAAGATCAGCAGGATTATCGAAATCTCTTGGTGACATAATTCGCGTGAATCCGACAAGTGCTCGAACTTCACGTAATTTCTCAACTAGTACAATCTTCTCAAAAAACTGAGTGAATTCTTCAGGTGGATCAACAGGACGCAGCTTAAAAGTTCGTCCTTCTTTGGCGTTTGATGGATTTGAGAAAACCTTCCATTCAGGAGTTTTTAGATCATCTGGCTCCTCAGCTTCTTTATCGACACCCTCGTTTTTCTCTTGGAGTTTTTTCCAAATTTGCCCATCTGTGTATTTGGTCAACTCTTTTAGTTGTCCGATCTGCCGGAATGCCTGAAGTACACCGAGGTTTGTGGCTTTCTCTAATACAACCCAATTATCTTCAATAAGTCGCCCAAGCTCATCGGTAGCTTGTGGAACTGATAATGCTGAGATCAATACTGGAAACCATAAGTTAGATGCACCCAATGCAATTGGTCTGACTCCCTCACAGTCGCAACCATTGGGGTCATGATCTCGCAGGTGGGGTCGCCTACCAGAGCAAGGTGGCATTTGCTTTGCTCCCTGTGGGCCAACGACTTCCGCTAGCCTCCTACGAGCTTCGCATTTGTCACAGAACACAGTCACGTCTGCCATTTCTCCAGATGGCCCGAATTCGTGTAACCTTAATGGCCCGTTGCAGTCGCTTGGACCACGATGGACAAATTCGAGCCAGGGGAAATCATCCAAATGTCCATGGTCACATGTCACCAAAAATCGGGCTGGAATCACCAATGGCGGACGCCCCTTCGGATTGCAATGATGGACATAACATGCTTTGTCTGGTCGATAAGCAGGCTGTTGACTCTCAAATAGTCCCGATTTAAGTGGGCAAGTAATCGGCAGCGAGAGCAGATCATCCAACGTGGGAAAGGGGCAACCGGGATACCAATCTGTTGTGATTCATCAAACCAATTCGATTGTGCTCCAACTGAATCGGAGCCACGAGGTGGGGTTAGAAATCGTGAAACCTGTGGCCCGAGAATTGACTGGGCTGATAACAGCAGACGCTCTTCAGCAATCTCAGTTGCATGCTGGGCGGGCCAGTCGTCTAAACCCATTACTATAACTGACATGTTGGGAAGATCAACGAGTGAACCAACACCATAAGTTGTCAGTGTTTGACTTGGACGAACTTCGCCAACCTCAGACCTTTTCATATGGGAAGAATTCGACATAATTATTCCCCTTCCTTTTGTTCTATTGTGTCAGGTTTATCCTGTTCGCCAGTCTCTTCATCACTTCCAATATCCAATCCCCCATCATTGATGATAAATTTTACTGGAGGCTCGACTTCTCGAAGCGAATTCAGACAAGTAAACTCCTCCCATCGTTCTAAACTGGGACGTTGGAGCAAGTTGATTGTCGTACCTTTTTTTACTCCCTTACCAAACCCCTCCTTATAAGTCAGTGTTCTACCCCCCGCTCTGTTCTGAGCTTCTGCTTGCCACATATCAGCTTTACTCAGAAGTTCCGCCCGACAGTAATCACCAGTATTCGTGTTATCACCGATTAACTCAGCACGTTTGACTATCGTGTCAATTGCTTCTTGCACATAAGGACTGCTGGTTGAAATCTTCGATGCAGAATCATTTGAATTAAACTCCGTGCTACGTAGCCGTACGAGTGATACCAGAAGCCCCGCTAAACCACGCTGTAATGCTCCCGGTGAGAAGGGTGTTACTGACAGAGGCTCCACATGCTTATAGAAGGATGAGTGATAATGCTCGAAAGTTTCATAGTGGGATAAATCCCGAGGTCTCGCCCAGTTGAACACCGTGACAACCAAGCCGGGAAATGCACGACCGACACGACTTGTTGCTTGAATATATTCCGCTGTTGCTTTTGGTTGACCGGCAACAACCATCAGTCCCAATCGGCTAACATCCACACCTACAGAAATCATATTTGTAGCGAGTAACACATCAATCGGTTTTTGGGGAAGGTTTTGGAAGTTTTTCGTTTTGTAGGCTTCCTTTCTCAGTTCTTCAAGTGCCGGGTCAAATACCGACTCCAAACGGTCAAGAGTTTTAGGAATTTCTTCCGACCTCATGCGACTCGTTAATTCCCCCAGATAATTCCCATTGAGATACCGCTTTGCCAAACCTCGTCGATCTTGTTTTTGGCAGCGGGTATAAATACTGTCATCCACCAGACGCCTCATTCCACCAAGTTCTCGCATAGAGTTGAAGTACCCCACAAGAGTCATCCAAGGGTCAATTTCTTTGCCATATTTTTCGTAAAGAGACTGGGCAGAACAAAGCAGTGATACGTAAACTTGAATCAATACCGCTTTCAATCTACGCCCTGGAGAACAGACACCAATATAGAGTCGTCCAAAGTCTTCATCGGTCGGTTCCTTTTGCAATGAGAAGAAATTATCTCGCACATCCAAACCGGGGGGTGGAAAAATATTTACTGTCCTCAAAAACAAACTGCGAACCTGCACGTCTGCATTTTTGATTGTCGCTGTTGATGCAATAACCTTAGGCCTCACATTCTTCCCATCAACTTCCCATGTACAGAGTTTGTCGATGGCTGTTTCATACAGACCAACCAGCGTTCCCAGAGGGCCACTGATAAGGTGCAATTCATCTTGAATGATAAGGTCTGGTGGTCGAAGCTGGGGATGATCCAACAGTTTTGCAGGTGGCAGACCGAACTTTGATTTGGGGTGAAATGTAGAGTCTTCAATCTCTGGTGATTTGAAACCGTGTCGTTCACATACGCCATCAACTTGCCCAAATAACATTTGCACTTCACCCTTCCATGGCATCTGGGCGAACTTATCCACTGTGGCAATCAGCAGTGTTGGCAATCGGCGGTAAATCTCTTCATCAACCACCACAATTGGCAAACCTTCTTCTGGTGCTTGGCGACGACTAAAAAGACATAATCCGTGCTTATCGCCACAATACGTTATCGTTCTCCCCGATCCTTGTGGATATGGCTTTGCTTCAAGATGTTTGCCTGCATCGATAGCACTGCCACACCAGGGGCAGGCCGTTAATTGATACGGCGTTCCAATTCCTGAGCCTCCACCATATTGATTACCACGAGCCTGCTTGATTGCTTCAACAGCATCATCGGTACGATTGGGAGTTGTTTTACGGCCCACCCACAATCCTATGCGAAAAGGAGACTTGCCCCAACGGGCATCCCCTGACTCAAGAGACTTGCGACGGATGAATTCACAAGCACAAATCAGAGCCGTTGCTCGCTGAAATTGCTGAATCGTCAGTAGTCGTAATGTGTACCGCATCAAAACAGCGACACCTTCGTCGCCAACACGACCTGCGATGACACCCTGTAGCCGCCGTAGTCCCATCGTGTAAGCTGAAAGACCCAGGTACGCTTCAGTTTTACCACCACCAGTAGGAAAGAATAACAGATCGCAAAGTGCCTCCGGGCCTTCGCCACGATCAGGGTGGTCGAGTTTTGTTACACCCTCTAAATTAAGCAGAATGAACGCAATCTGAAATGAACGCCAACTGCGGTTTTTGGATTGATCAATTTCCTTGTCGAATTCGGGCTGCTCTCCACGGCGAATTTTTTCTGCCAAGATCGAATGTGTTCGTTGATGCCACATCGCTTGATTCATAAATTGGAACGCATCAGCGGCTTGGCTATCTTCTTTCAGCAGTTGCAATCCGCCTTGGATCCTTTTGAGAGTCTCGCGGCAATTATCGATGGCAACTTGAGGAGCATCACCAAACTGAGACAACCCTTCGCTGGGATCGTTCAACTTCGCTTCNTCGCCATCAATCCATTCTCCATAAGCGGTTACCAACGGTTTCAGCATCTTCTGTAATGTCTTGGAATCTGCTTCGTGAAGTTCCTTCATATCAAGGACCAGTCCTGCGAGCTTGGCAAAAGCAGGATTTTCGTCAACACTTTCTTCTGTTGGTGGGGCAGTACGGGGAACTTCATACCGAGGAATGATTTCTGTCTGAATAAGGACCGCCCGGTCTGATGCCTCCTTGGAAACCTCAACATGAACACTCACACTATGCCCGACAGCAAACTCCACTTGGTGACGATACAGCATTGCAGTCAAACGCTCTTCGAGATCATCATTTGATCCCACCGTCATTCGCTTGATAAAGATCGCATCACCATCCACACCTTGAACTTTTAGTTCTGGCTGAAAAATATGGGCTTCATCCTTATTGATACGCACTGATTCCTGAGCATTCACCAGAAACAGGGTGACGACAATGTGATGATCTCGATGCCGAACTTGTCCCTGCACGTAGATTTCAGGGAATTCCGAATCCGGTGCAGTCGCCTTGATCGGCCCAGCAGTAAGTGGAATTTCTACAACACCACCTCGGCTATACCGCTGCCAGACACGAATAGGATTACCTGTTCGCTCATTGATCTGGTCTTCCCGTACTTCCCGTTTATAATGCCCCCAGGAAGTAGAGACTTTGATCGCCTTGGTATTTGCATCAACACAAAATGTCATCCCAATCGAAGAGGGCAGCATTCCAGCGGCCACAGGGACATCTCGATCCGTCGATCCATCATCTGCGGAATCCATCCCCCCTACAGCCAGTTCATCAGGGATCAGTGGAATCTCTTCGTCATCCTCTTCTTCAGGGGCAGCATGAGAATCTACTCCCAACCGGCTCGGTGCCAATACACCTGCAAGATAACGATCCCGCACATTGCGTTCGGTTAATTCTTCACTGTCTCCCCCCGAGGGACCAAGCAAATCACCCAACACCATCGCTTCAAGCTCGGCTCGAAGTTCAGCTTGGTTTGGTATCTCTGTCAGAATTTTATCCGTCATGATTCATTCTCTTTAATATTTGCCGTGTATGCTTGATCGGGATGCGTCGGTTCATCGGGATAACGTAGTTGTAATAACTGTTCATTGATCAATTTTTTAAGATGCCGCTGCCGTATGCTGTTTTGATTTCGTTTAAGAAGTAAGCTGATTTGTTCAAGAGTAAGAAAGCGTCTATTGCACAAGAGAAGTATTATCTTTGCCATTTCTTCCGGTGGAAGGCGGCTTTTTTCCCTTGCTGGACGAGCAATTTCTAACAGTTTTGGATCATCTGTATTGACATCGCTATGTGCGGAGCTACCGCCCTTATGTGCGGAGCTACCGTCGTTACGTGCGGAGCTACCATCCTTATGTGCGGAGTTGGCCTCTTCCTCTCTGGGTGGAAATTTGTCCGGTGAAAGACGATACGATGCCCACCTGCCGTAGCCATCTTTGACCAGCAGGTTCTTTGAAACAAGGTTTTGAAGCATTTTGGAGATATCGGCTGAGTGCTGATGTGAGAATTGCTGAAGTCGTAAATTCGATACAGAATGCTCAACCTCTGCTGTAACAATCGCCTGGACTTCACGTCCGTCTAGTCCACCAAGGTTTTCGCCCAAAACAGTCCGAAGTCGTTGAAGCGATTCTTCTGGCAGTANACTTACCATGGGAAGAATCAATTTGACCCTATCTGGCCGAACCTGTTCTCGAATGATCGGCCACCGCCACTTCTGTGATGCCCAGCCCTGCCGAATCTTGTCAATTCCTGAACCTGCTTTTTCTCCACCACCAATCTGTTGGAACATCAACTGAAGCGATTTATTACGACATTCACTAATTCCACCCTGAAGGATCTGTTCAAGAGATAACAACAAAGCCCCGGGGTTTGAAAGCTCGAAACGATCTCGATATTTTTGAATGACGACACCGCCTTGCCCTCGATAATCGGCGTGCACTAAAGCATTTACGAATGCCTCTCGAA
>JAESQE010000114.1 GCA_016765335.1 Planctomycetaceae bacterium | reverse complement strand
ATTTTACCACGGAGGCACAGAGAACACAGAGTTAAGAAAAGTAGCAGTAAAATAGTCAATACAACTCAAGAGATATACCGTCTCGTCTTGCGATGAGATATGAATCACCTGGATTTTTCTCTGTGGCCTCTGTGTCTCCGTGGTTTATTCTATTTTCTCCTGCTCGATACCGGCTACGCTGGGTGTGAGACGTCAGGAAATCATATTCCAACAATCCTTAAGCTGTCTACCATTTAACGGGAGACTACCACGCAGGCAGAAAATACGGGCTACTCGGGACGAGCACCTGGATTTTTGTACAGAAAGGGGTGTTTGATGGGAACCTCTATATAATTGAATCCCAGAGGTTCCTGAATTCAGTTTGGTTATAAAAAACAGTTCAAAATCCCCTCTCACTTCCCCTTCGTAAGGGAGAGAACCAATTAATAGAGGTTCCCTTAACGATGTCACACATTCTCGATTATTGGCCTGTCTGTAGAGAATCGAATGAAACCTTGCTTGGTTTTCCCGGTGTTGTCATGTTACACTGTTCAGTCTTTACGGATGCTTGGGTCTTGTGATACTCAAGGCAGATGATGTAACTTATTTAATTGTGTATTACAAATACTGAATTGTATGGTGCGAGGATTCAATCGAGGGCCTGCCCTTTTGATTATTTTTTAGGGAACCTCTGCAATAGTCGTTCAGCTTTTGCCAACGGGCAATGTTGAGCTTTGATATTCTGCTTAATAATGAACAAGGTATATTTTCATGGCATGGAGAATTCTGGCAACTCTGCTACTTCTTGTGTTTAGCATAGGCGCTCAAGAAGTTTCGGCTCAACCGGCACAGTCTCCACCAGGAGAGGCAGCACCGGGAGATGGTACGGCCCCTCCTTCGGCAGGGTCGCCTTCATCAACCAAAAGCATTCACAATGTCGGTGATTTGCCTCCCAACCCATTCATGTTTTACCGCGGGAACGTGCATGTCGAATCTGCCAGCATCCTTGCTGGAAATCCGAATGTGAGCGCTGAACGGGGCGGGCATTATATTAGCCTTTGGAAGTTTCTCCCGATTTTGGGACTGTTGTTTGCCTGGTGCTACAGTGCCAAATGGGCCGATGAAGATTCTCGCGGATTAAAAATTCGTCCGCAGTTCTGGGCAACAACCATTTTGATGAGCGGGTTGCTGGGATTCACACTTTGCATGATGAGTCCGATGTATCTGCTCAGTTTCTTTATTGTAGTAGCCGGGACTGCTGGTCCGGTTGGCTCTTACATTTACGAACGGAATCAACGCGTTCCCGAATCTGCAAAAGTAATGACTCCCCGTCATATCCGCAGCGTCGCGATTCGCATACTTGCCAAGTATGGGATTAGAATTGGCTCAACCGAATACCAGGAGCAAGCCGTTGGCCCACCGATTACTTTTCTGGGCAAAACAAAAGAGAATATGCCATCCAAGAATGTGACAAGTTCTCGGGGTTATTTGGCTGCCAAGGAATTGGTCTATGATGCCATTTTAAGGCGAGCAACCGATATCCATTTGGAACCCAAAGAAGACGAAATGGCGGTTCGCTTGCGAATCGATGGCGTGATGTACCCGACCGAACCATTCGATTCTTCGGTAGGCCAGAATGTCGTGAACATCTTTAAAGTTCTTTCTGCGATGGATATCACAGAAAAACGTAGGCCACAAGATGGAAGTTTTCGGGCAGAAATGGATTTCCGAGAGATTGACTTTCGAGTCGCTTCTCAGGGAACACGCTATGGCGAAAAAATGGTCATGCGTATTCTCGATCAGTCGAATTCGGTTAGCAATCTTGCTCAACTGGGAATGCGAAAACAGTTGCAGGACAAACTTCGCAAGGTCATCTCCGAACCTCACGGACTGTTCCTGACATGCGGTCCAACCGGTGCCGGTAAATCGACAACACTGTACGCTGCCTTGGGAGAAATAGATTCTTACCAGCGTAACATCATTACGATCGAAGATCCGATCGAATATAAGATGGAAACAGTGACGCAAATCGAAATCAATAATAAGGCCGGGCAAACATTTGCGGATTCCCTGCGAAGTATTTTACGACAAGACCCTGACGTGGTGATGATTGGGGAAATTCGAGACAACGAAACCGCGATCATCGCTTGCCAGGCTGCCAATACAGGACACATGGTGTTTTCAACGGTCCATGCCAACGAAACATTCTCGGCCTTGTATCGCATGATGGACCTGGGGGTGGAACCGTTTATGCTTTCCAGCTCACTTNCTGCAATTCTTGGTCAACGGCTCGCACGTCGACTTTGCCCAGACTGCAAAGTCCCTTACAAGCCGAAACCGGAATTCCTGAAAAAAGCAAATTTACCCGCTGATAAAATCGATCAGTTCTACCGTCCTCCTTCCAAAGCAAACACCGAGGGGCAATGTCCAACTTGCGGAGGCCTGGGGTACAAAGGACGAGTCGGAGTGTTCGAATTGCTCGATTTGAATGATCGAATGCGAGACATGATTCGTGATAGTACAGCGGTCACACAAATTAAAGCCGAGGCTCGCAAAAACGGCATGTTGTATATGCGAGAAGAAGGCTTGAGATTAGTTGTCAAAGGCCTCACTTCGGTTGAAGAAATGTTACGCATTGTGAAATAGACCTTTCAGTATTAGGAGAACCTCTATTAATTGGTTCTCCCCCTTGGCAAGGGGGAGCTAGAGGGGGTTTTGAATAGTTTTTTATCACCAAGCTGTATTCGAGAAGCTCTGGGATTCAATTAATAGAAGTTCTCTTAAGAACTCAGTGAAATAAACCTTTGGCAACAAGTTATTGTTGCGAACAGCAAAATACTTTTTTGATTTTTACTTACGGATTTTTGTCATGATCGACCTGTTTCTGTTGGCTGTTGTTGCGGTGGTCACCTGGTGCGTTGCCTCTGAAGGGGCCTGGGGGGCGGCTTGGACTTTCCTCAGCGTTCTGTTTGCAGGACTGCTGGCGATGAATTATTTCGAACCACTAGCCGAAACAATACAGTCAACCCTTGCCTTGGGGGGCGCCTGGAATAACCGCTTAGACTTTTTGGCAATGATGCTGCTGTTCATCGGATTCATTTTTGCGTTTCGAATTGGGTCAGAACAGATCATGCCAATTCTCATCGATGTGCACCCCTTGGCATTCGATGGTGTCCGCTGGGTTGCTGCCGGGGCAACGGGTTATTTAACCATGGCGATCTTGTTAACAGCTTTGCATACCGCACCGATGCCCAGAACATTTATGGGGTTCACGCCAGAGCGAAATAATTTCATCGGCATGTCAGCTCCTGATCGGCAATGGCTGGGTTTCGTGCAGTATGTCACAGAGAAATCGTTTCGCAAAGGCGTCAATGGCCCAATCTTTGATGGTTCCACTGCTCTGTTTTCTGATGGTAAAAAGAAAATCCTGCCAACCTTCATCATTCGCTATGCAACTCGCAGAGGAATGGGCAGCCTTGCAGCTGTAGAAGACTTGACCCCTACACCAGCAGCTCCCTCGGGAGGGGGCGGTGTCCCGGCTCAGTTTTAACTGCCGAAGATCCCCATTGAAAATTCAAAACAACAACGCTTGATGACGCCGTTCGGATTCTGTTTATGCCTCAAAATCTTCCCAGCTCACAGTCCAGTATTCGAGTAATTCTTTCTGGCTTCCTCATGGGGGGAGCAGACATTATCCCTGGTGTTTCCGGTGGCACGGTGGCGTTAATCCTGGGCATTTACTCAAGGCTCGTCACTGCAATCAGCCGAGTGGATAGCATGTTGATTTCGCACGTGCTTAAAGGTCAAATCCGAGAGGCGATCGACTATCTTGATCTGCGTTTTCTGATCACATTAGGAGCAGGGATCGCAACCGGGATTGTTTCTCTGGCAGGACTGATGCATTTCTTGTTGCTGCATCATCACACGCTGATATTGGCTGTGTTTTTTGGTTTGATTGTTGCCTCAAGCTGGCTCGTGGCTCGCATTGTCCAGCAATGGAACGCCCAACAATATATAGCAGTAATTCTGGGCGGACTGTTTGCATTCTGGCTTGTCGGGCTTCCCATCTTTCAGCAGCCGCCCAGTCATCCCGGTTACCTTTTCTTTTGTGGCATGATCGCAATTTGTGCCATGATATTACCAGGCATCAGCGGAGCCTTCATTCTGCTTCTGCTAGGAAAATATGCAGAAATCACCGGCATGATCAAAGGTCTTTTGCATGGCGAAATCAGCATCGATATTTTGTTGAGCATTTTCACTTTCTCAGCAGGATGTTTGGTTGGCTTACTCGGATTCAGCAAAGTGCTCAAAGTCCTGCTCTCAAAATATGAAGCGATGACAATGGCTATTTTGTGCGGATTCATGGTCGGCTCGTTACGTAAACTGTGGCCGTTCCAGAAAGACTTAACTCCAGATGTGATCGAGCTGAAGCACAAAGCGTATCAGAATCTACCGCTGACCGATGTCATGAATTCCGACCAACTGCTGCCTGTTCTGTTTCTGATCGTGTTAGCCGCGGTCGCTGTTTTGGTCCTGGAACGCTGGGCATCAGGAGTACTAAAAACACAATCCCTCTCGGCCAGCAAGTCCGAAGAGAATTCTTAGTAGGCAAACGATAACCTCTGAGGGAATGTCAGAATCATGAGGACTGATTGGCCAGGCCAGAGGCGGTATGCAACTGAGCCTTTATGTAGCCATTATTGGCCTCATGCTGATGTACCTGCATACCGGGTTTCGTCCGAGCAAATATCTGTTTTCAATGATGAGCCTGGTTGCCAGCGGCAGTTCGACCCTGGATGAAATCATGGTGATTATTGAAGTTGCGAACTTTTGTGGTTTTGCTTGCTGGCGACTCGTATTTCCAGGAGTAAAAGATTGTCCGCAGATGTTTCATTTTCTGTCTATTTTTAGCGGATTTCAGGCATTTGCTGATGTGCTTTCGCAAATGAGAGGTCTCCT
>JAESQE010000113.1 GCA_016765335.1 Planctomycetaceae bacterium | reverse complement strand
GGTGTGTCAGCGGTTAACGCTCCGGTGATATTCGGCAATACCATGGCAACAGCCCGAAACGTTGGTTGGGGGGCAGAAATCCGCAATCGGTAGTGATCCAGCCGATTGGTTGCTGCAAAATGATATCGATGCGAAACAGTCACTCGAAAAGTTGCATCGGCAGCAGCCGTTAACAGGTAGTCGATATCGTCGGTGAGAGTATCGAATACATTCGGGTACAGATTGGTGGCAACGTCATCTGGTATTGCAATCGCCTTAACAGTTTCTACCCCTTTAGCATCTTTGGTGATTTGTTCCAACTTCAGGTACGGGTCTAATGATTGTCCGTCACGCTCTGAGAATACCTGAAGCCAGAGCTTCTCTCCCTTTTTTGCCTGGAACGTATAAACATCGACATCTCCCGGTTTCAGAAAGCGTCCATAGATTTCGCTGGGGACAGATACCTTCTGTGGCTTTTCGCCTGTGTTGTTGGGTTCAACTTCTGCGATGATTGGGTGTTTAGCAACTGAAATTGTTCGTAGTTCATTGCCATGATTGACCGTAGGGAGCCTGGCCTGAAGCAATTGATATAAAGTTCGACGCGGTGAGACATAACCAGAAATTGCAGTGGTCGCCATCGGCTGGCTAGGTTGTAAGTTGTAGTCGGCGACAATTAAATCGGCTAGACCAGGGTTCGAATTCGCAGTCACTGCGTGTTGATTCAGCCCTTTGACAGTTTGTTGCTTGGCCTCCAACAACATGGGAGGATTCAGACTTGAAGGATTGATGCTGTCAGTCAGACTCAACCGGTAACCATAGCTGGCGGCCCCTTTGTATAAAAAGTCGTAGACTTTGACGCGATAAGTCCCAGCTTCACTAGAAGTGAATAATACACGGGGATCTTCTCGTTCGACTTGCCTGCGATACACTAGTCGGCGACCATTCGGTTGATAGATTTCGACCACCGAGGACATTAAAGAATCAATCGAAAGTGAATCCAATTGTAAGTTGTAGGTTTTGTTTGCAGCTAAATTAAAGGAGTATTCATCAATGTCGTTTGCAGCTTCGCATCGACTGTAAATGACGGAGTTCACATCGCTGGCTAATGGCGATTGTTTTTTTAAATCAGCTTCTACAATGGCTTTAACTGGAAGCGAATCGACTCGAAACATGCGAGGATTACTCACGCCATATCGGCTTTGAACGCGAACCGAATAATACCCGGGAGGCACATCGGCTGCAATTTTAACCGTGAATGCCATCGGGCTTGTCAGCGGATCAAGCTTGCCTTGAAGTTGAATGCCCGGGTGATTGAAAATGACATTGCTGATTTCATCCAGATCAGTCCCTTCGACAATGCTGAACTTCACTTCGTGTCCAGCTTGACCGCCTGGAGGGAAAATTGAGCGAAGCTGAGCGACCGGAAGTTGCGCCCAGACAGAAACGCTGTGGGTGAGTACGACCAGCAGGCAGACAAGTGATTTGCCAAGGAAAGAACTGGTGGGATATACCTTCATGAGCTTATCTTTTCGAGGGATGAAGATTTAGCGGGGTGGGGTCTATAATAGTACGTTGCCAACTGCCCAAAACAGAGATTGATTCAGCACGCCAAATCAATCTCTGTAGGCATAGACTTTGATATTCAAGTCAGACTTAGTGGTTAAACAAAAACTCTTTGGAGTTCAACAATGCCCAGACGACATCTTCGTAACTCTCTTTTACATCTGTACCTTCTCTTGTGACATATTTTGTAGCAGTGTCAAGCTCGCTTTTTTCCGGTTTTCGAGAAAATGCCCAGAGATACAATTCTGAAAGTCGTTCTTCGTGAGATCGATCTTTTTCAGCCGCCAAAGTTGCTGCCCGGCCACTGGCTGCCGAAATCTTGCCCTGCACATCCTGGCTATTCAACAGATGCAGCGATTGAGCCAACGACGCATCTTCGGATCGCTCACACTCACAAGCTGTTTCCCCTTGAGGTTGTCCGAAGACTTTCAAGAAATAAGGAACTTTACTAACATCACGCAGCTGAGTTGCAGAGAAACCTGGTGGAATACCGGAAAGTTTCTGTGTTTTATTAGTCACTTGATGAAGTGCATCGTACAGGACTTCTGCAGAAAGACGCTTAGGGTAATAACGGGAAAAGCTTTGTTTGTCTTTTAAATTGTATTCATTGGGCATTGCCGAAAGCTGATAAGTTGCAGAGTTGCAGATAAGACGTACCAGCCCTTTCATATCGTAACCAGACGAAACAAAGTGTTTGGCTAATGCATCAAGTAATTCAGGGTTGGCAGGTGGGTTCGTGGCTCGCATGTCATCTTCGGGGTCAACAATTCCTCTTCCAAAGAAATGCTTCCAGTACCGATTGACAAGTGTTGGAGCCAGGAAGGGATTGTCTGGTTCCGACATCCAATCTGCCAAGGCAACTCGGGGGTCTTGTTCTGGAGTCAGACTCACAGGTTCTGCCCCTAAGCCGCGTGGAGGCAAAGTTGCTCCCGATTTTGGATTACGTGCAGAAGCTGCGCCGATGTTGTGGAACACACGTTTGTCGCGCCCTTTAGAATTAATGTTACTTGCCTGATTCTTCTTGCCAATGCGAGAGAAGAAAGCAGACATGCCGTAATAGTCATCCATGCTCCATTTTTCAAAGGGATGATGATGACAGCGGGCGCATTGAATTCGCAGTCCCAAAAACAACTGAGCGGTATCTTCAACAAGGGCTTCAGATGTTGCTACTTCACGATACCATGCCACTGGAGGATTGCGGTCAATACTTCCTGATGCGGTAATAATCTCACGCACCATTTGGTCGTAAGGTTTGTTTTCGTAAAGGTTGTTCCATATCCATTGATAGAAGACATGCACGCCATGCAGGTCTTCAGTTTTCAGTTTGCGATTTCTAAGAATCATACTCCACTTGTTTGCAAACAAGTTGGCGTATTCAGAAGAGTCGAGCAGTTGATCAATGAGGACAGCACGTTTTTTAGGATTTTTATCATCCAGAAACTTCTGAGTTTGCTCAGCTGTAGGCAGAACTCCTGTAATATCGACAGAAACACGTCGCAGGAAGGTGGCATCGTCGCTAGGTTCTGAAGCTGGGATTCCAAGTTTACGAAGGTTTCCAAAAACGGCTTTGTCTACCAAATTGACTTCTTTGGGAAGGCGACTGGTGTCTGCTCCCAATGGGATTGTTGCTCGGTATGTTGCAACTTGCCCCTGATATCTAGCCATAATGGCAACTTGACCTGTTAACTGACCTGTAGTCACAAGTCCGGTTTCTGCAACTTCAGCCATTTCTGTTTCGTTTGGTTCGTACAATGCCATGCGAGTGACATCTTCGGTGTGCCCATCGCTGTAAGTTGCAATGACTGCAATCTGCTGGGAAACATCGGTTCCCATGATGCGTTGCTCTGGAAAGCACGCGATTTTTGTCACAACAGGATCGTCAGCACTTCCAAAAGGCATCCCCTGCTCTATCCAACGATATAACAGACGATATTCATCGCTATCCATTTTCAAAGGACTTCCTCCACCATGAGGAACCACACCGGCTCCTTTGGTTAAAAGAAGACTTTCATCAGGAGCAGCCGGAAACAGTCGTCGTCCACGGCTTTCATTGACTAGAAATTCATAATCGTCTTGTGGGTAAAAACCGAGCAGAGATAACCGAAAACCATTCTGACCACTCGCTTTTCCGTGGCATCCTCCGCCGTTACATCCCAGTTTGGTAAAGATTGGTGTGATCTGGTGCTTGAAATTGATCGACCGATCAACATCTAAACCAGTCACTTTTAAAGGACGCTTAGATTCAACGCCCAATGCTGTTTTGACAAGAAGAAAACCATTTCCATTTTTTTGAGGAATGATCAATCCTGTAGATCCGATTTCGGCAAGATCAGCTGGTTCGATACTCCAAGTGACATCTCTTGTGTAGTCGATCAGTTTGCCATCTCGCATAAAGGCAGTAACTTCCAGTTGCCTGCGATCATCTCGACCCCGCAATATAACTGCACCGGCTTCATCATCTGCAAGAACAGGTTCAATTTTCAACTCTGCAATTGTGACGGATGTTTGATTCACCGGCTCTGCGGCATTCAATACCGGCAGGTAGGAACCAACCAATGTGCAGCAAACCGTACCCAAAAGTATCGAAGGACTGATCCAACGAATGTGGTTGGGCAATACAGAGTAACTAGTAGAAGTCATGGTAATCTTCCTGTTCACCGTGGCGAGGAGTCTTTTAAGACGCAATTTTAGGCGTGAGTTGGGATTGCGTATTGCGCCCCCAATCCGAATGTAGGATGCTGGTTTGAATATTCTGTATCAAGAAAATATTCCGACCGGCATTAGTTTGAGGGAGACGTCATCCTGAAAAGTACCGTCATTCGGTAGTCTTGTTACATTCCCCCAATAATACAAAACATATCAGCCATGGCTTGATTGTCAAGGTGTAACTGGACCAATCAAGGAGTTTGAAATGATCTGCCCTGAGAGAAAAACAAAGCGTTTCCCGAATATCCGCCCCCCGGTAATCATTAGATCCTAAGGGATGCGATGTTAATCTGAAAGGCTTTTTAGGGTTATTCCGAGATAAAGACGCGGCGGAAGCCGTAACCCACATCAGGACCAGTACTTACGGTCCAGACTGCGGTAGTTGACTGCTTCGCAGAGGTGGTTTTCGTCGATCATGTCTACGCCTTCCAGGTCCGCGATTGTTCTGCATACTCGTAGGATTCGATCATGAGCACGAGCGGAGAGGTTCATGTCTTCCATTGCGGTTTTGAGAAAGTTTTCTGCTTCGGGGGTCAATTTGCAATGTTGTCTGATTTGACGAGTTGTCATGCGGCCGTTGACCCGGTTGCTATTTCCTTGAAACCGTGTGTCTTGCCTTTCTCTTGCAGCGAGAACCAATTTTTTAATTGTTGCAGAATCGGTCCCTTCTTTTTTGTCAGCCAATTCACGGAAAGGGACCGCGGGGACTTCGATGTGGATATCTATGCGGTCAAGTAACGGACCACTTATCTTCGATAAATAGCGTTCCATTTGGCCCGCATTAACACGTCTGCCGGATTCTGGGCCGTAGCCGCTGGGGCTGGGGTTCATTGCTGCGATCATCATGAAATCAGCAGGAAACGTCGAACTACCCACGGCTCGGGTAATGGTCACCCGTTGAGATTCCAACGGCTGCCTGAGAACTTCTAATGTTCGCTTGCTGAACTCGGGTAACTCATCAAGAAATAGCACCCCGTTGTGAGACATCGATATTTCACCAGGCTTTGGAATACTGCCTCCACCAACAAGCCCTGCCTCGCTGACGGTATGATGTGGTTCGCGAAACGGTCGTTTGAGTACCAAAGCTTGATCGTCATTGAGTAAGCCGAGGGCTGAATGAATCCGCGTGGTCTCCAATGATTCCTCTTGCGATAACGGCGGAAGAATCGTGGGCATTCGAGAAGCAAGTAACGTTTTACCAGAACCTGGCGGCCCAATCAAAAGTATGTGGTGATTTCCTGCAGCAGCTACGGTTAAGGCACGTTTTGCAAATTCCTGACCTTTAACATCTGAAAAATCAACTTCGTATCCTCCATTATCTTCGACAGCTTTGTGCCAAGGGAAAGAGGCTGCGTCGATAGGAAGTTGACCATTGAAAAAACCAACGGCTTCTGTCAAAGATCGAACCGGGATGACGTCAACACCTTCCACGACACCGGCTTCTCGGATGTTATCTGCGGGAACAAGCAGGCCCCGTTGCTTGCGTTTTTTGGCTTCGATTGCCATCGAAAGCGTGCCCCGTGCTGGGCGTAACGATCCATCCAACGCCAATTCCCCGACAGCTGCATATTGCGAGAACAGATCTTGATCGAGTTGACCACTTGCAGATAAAATTCCTAATGCAATTGGTAAATCTAAGGAAGCAGCTTCTTTAGGTAAGTCAGCTGGTGAAAGATTAATGACGATTCGATCGATCGACCGCACATAGCCGCTATTAACAATGGCTCGCTCTATTCGATGCGTGCTTTCACGCACAGCTGCTTCAGCCAAACCGACCAAAATTGTTTTTGGAAGTGCCCCGGGGGAAATATCAACTTCTACCTCTACAGGTTTCGCATCAATTCCGTACAACGTAAAACTTAACAGTCGCGCAAGCATGGCAGGTCATCAAAGTTCTAATTAGCGACATCGTTCCAATTCAAGTCTTCACTGTCTCACCCAATACACTTTTGCAAACGAGTTCGATGAACACACTGGACATAAACATAATGTCAGATTCCCCTGAGGATTACTAGTCTGGTTGAGAGTCAGATTTCTTTTGAGAACGAAAATCATCTGCGGGCTGGGAGCAGGAGTTTTTCAGGATCGACTGGTTATTGTACGTCGATCGCATTGGCGATGAAGTTTTTATTGACGCGGGGGTGGGGAACTTTTTGCTCGAACCAGCTACGCACGTCAAAATCTAAACACGAGCCGTGCATGAAATTGTACAAAGCTTTATTGAGGGCAACGCCTAGTTGATCGTGATCAACGCCGGTTGGATCGATAAAATCGATATCGTTTTTGGCGAACGAAACCGCAGGCAACGGGACGAGCTGAATCCCGTAATCTTCTGGATTTTTACCCACGGGAGAATGAACCGTGCAGGTGAAGCGATGAAAGAAACCGGAATCTATGCAGCCTTGTTCAAACAATTGCCGGACGTACTCCAATGCATCGACGGTATCGTGCACCGTTTGAGTGGGGAATCCATACATCAAATAGGCATGCACCAACACGCCGGCACTGCTGAAAGAATTGGTCACACGAGCGACCTGCTCTACCGAGACACCTTTTTTCATTAACTTCAAGAGTCGATCAGAAGCAACTTCCAGTCCGCCTGAAATGGCAATGCATCCACTGGCTGCAAGTAATTCGCATAACTCGGGAGTGAACGATTTTTCGAACCGAATGTTACCCCACCAAGAAATAGTAACATCGCGGCGTAGCAACTCTTCGGCTAATGATTTCAAAGATTTGGGAGGAGCAGCTTCATCTACAAAATGAAAACCGGTCTGTCCCGTCTCTTGGATAATCGTCTCGATACGATCAACCAAAGTTGTTGCAGCAACGGCATCGTAACGAGAGATGTAATCCAAAGTGACATCGCAAAAACTGCACTTCTTCCAATAACATCCATGGGCCACGGTCAGCTTGTTCCAGCGACCATCAGACCACAATCGATGCATTGGGTTAAGCATATCGAGCGTCGAAAGATACTGGTCAATCGGAAGCCCGTCCCATGTGGGAACGCCGACTTCTGCAAACGGAATATCGGGTTGTGAATGANTGATGTATTGTACCGTCGGTGGACTGCCAGTTCGCACAAAAGTCCGCACAAGTTGCTGTTGTGGTCGCGTACCAGCTAGATGATCAAGTAATGCCAACAATGGTCGTTCGCCATCATCTAAAGTGATGTAATCGAAATAGTCGAACACGCGAGGATCGGTGATTTCGCGTAACTCCGTATTAACAAAACCGCCTCCCATCGCAGTGATGATAGAAGGGTATTTGGCCTTAATTACCTGTGCAATTCGAAAAGCTGCATACACGCATCCCGGAAACGGCACAGAAATCAAAACGATATCCGGCTGATGCCGTTTGATGGAGGCCAGCGTGAGATCTTGCAGGTTGATATCGACTAAATTCGCAGGTGCAGACAATGCATTCGCAATCGGATCGAATGTCGGCTGGCTCGCTGCCAGGGATTCTGCATACCGCACAAATTCAAAACGTGGATCAATCGCATCTCGAAGGACATCAGCCAAATCACTCAGATACAAAGTGCATAAATGCCTGGCTCGATCTTGCATCCCCAATGCACCGAACGCCCAGTCCAACGAATCGCCTTGTTCTTCGTCCTCGTCTACATAATTATCCAACGCATCAAAACGAGCACCTTCAGGCAAGTACGTGCGAGTGCAAATACGATTTGCTAATGTGGAGTCACGCCCCTGCAAAAACGAAATGACATGATCTATCGTTGTCAGGTAATGCTCGAATTGTTCGCGGAAACTGATGACAATCTGAGACTGTTCTGTTTTAGAATCTCTTTCTATCTGATCATGAATCGATTGGAGTCCGGTTGATGAGAGCAGTCTGAGAACAAGCGCCAACGCCAAGTCTTCCTGAACAGCATCAACGCCTTGTGATCGCAGAAATCCTGTCAGGTACGCAGTCGATGGATACGGAGTATTCAACTGTGTCATCGGCGGAATTACCGAGAGGACTTTGGGAGGCTTCGGGGCTGAAGAGGATAAAGACATGGAGTGTTGATACTTGATAAAATGTCGAGATAAAAGGGTCTTCAATAAAAAATTGGTTCTCCCCCTTACGAAGGGGGAGTTAGAGGGGGGTTTGCCCTACTTCTTATAACCCAAGTGACTTCAGGAAGCTCTGGGGTTCAATTTTAGAGGCTGCCTAAATTGGAATGGCGTGTGTACTAGACGTAATTCATCACCAAATATACCTGTTTGATGACTTCCTTCACATAGTAAACAACATGGTCTGATCAGAATTCGAATTGACCCATTCCAGGATCTACTAAAGTAAATTAACAGTAATGAATTGCGTTGTTTTGAAGGGACAATAAAATGGACTCACCCGAGTTTCGACGATCTGCTATAATTAAAGCAATATCCAATGAAGCGAAATGCTTTTCTGAGAGACAAATACGAGCTTTTCTCTGTATTTCCCCCTTTCTTTGCATTTGACTGTGGAACACCTGCCAACAAGTCTAAAATTAATATCTAACGACTAAAAGTGATCAATTATGCGTGAAACATCTGCCCGCCCTCTTTTATTGCTTGCGATTTGCCTGCTGAGCACAGGCTGTCTTTCCAATAGCCCGGAATCGGAAGTAGACGTCTCACGAATTGCACCAGCTGTTGTAACCGAACTCAGTGATACCGAAAACAAGCAGACTAAGGAGACCGAAATGTCAACACCTGTAAAACTTGAAACCGCGACCTTTGCAGGCGGTTGTTTTTGGTGCACCGAAGCGATTTATCAGGAAACTGCGGGAGTTGAAACAGTTGTTTCCGGCTACGCTGGCGGCAAAAAAGAAACTGCCATCTACTCATTGGTTGGTCAGGGAAACACCGGTCATGCTGAGGTCGTACAAATCAGGTTTGATCCTGCCATCGTTTCCTATGGCGACCTGCTAGAAATCTTCTGGAAGACTCACGATCCCACAACATTGAATCAACAAGGGGCAGATATTGGCACCCAGTATCGTTCTGCGGTTTTCCTTCATAATGAAGATCAACAAGAAACAGCAGTGGCCTATAAAAAACAACTCGACGAATCCGGCGTCTTCAAAAAGCCAATCGTAACTGAAATCACCAAAGCTCCCGAGTTTCACGTCGCAGAAGATTATCATCAGGATTACTTCACGTTGAATCCAGAGCAAGGTTACTGCCGGGCTGTTGTCATTCCTAAACTTGAAAAGTTCCGTAAAGAGTTTTCAGCAAAACTTAAAAAGAACCAAAAGCCGTCCGACGAAAACAAGAAGCCCCACGATAACAAGAACACCGTCGAGCCAAAGAAAGTCATCAAAACAGACGCCCAGTGGAAAGACCAGCTCACTCCAGAACAATACCGCGTTGCACGAAAACAAGGGACCGAGCGAGCATTCACCAACGAATATTGGGACAACAAAGAAGAAGGCGTGTATTTGTGCGTTTGTTGCGGCGAACCATTATTCGATTCGAAATCAAAATTCAAATCAGGCACCGGCTGGCCCAGCTATTTCCAACCAATTAGCCAGCAAAGTACAACAACCAAAATCGACAGGCACTTTTTCTCCACTCGCACAGAAGTAAAATGCAACACCTGCGACGCTCATCTAGGCCACGTCTTCGAAGACGGCCCCCAACCAACCGGAAAACGCTACTGCATCAACTCCGTAACACTAAAATTCAATAAGAAAACAGATGAGTAAAGTATTCTGGTCCGTGTAGGACACGCTATTGCGTACCAAATCCGCAGACGATAATGGCATTGAGCATCTTCTGTTGAGTGCCATAATTGGTACTCAATTGCGTACTCTACAGTGCTCTTCGCTCAACCATCCAGGCAAGTTTTTCGTATGCCCGAGAGTCCACCCAAAAACAGAGCACATGTCGCGAGCATCTTATGCCTCACGGCCCCCAACCACTAAAAGTGGTCGGGCCACCCGCGTGGGGATTTTAGGCAGCGGCACGCAGGTGAAGTTTATGGGGGAGGTTGGATAGCATGCATGTGGACTGATATGTTATGGTTGCCGCAAGTCCGATTAGGAAATAAAAATGACTGCAAAAATACAAGAAGTGAAGATTAAAAAAACGATGACAGGCCGGGTTAAACTTCACTACCCCTGCCCAGCCTGCAAGGCGAAGCTGAATTCCAGTCGCCACGATATTGGCAAGACTGACAACTGCCCTGAGTGCGGAACTGAGTTTCTGCTTTGCCCGGAAATCGAGGAGCTTCTGGAAAAGATCGATACAGCGGACCACGTAGAGAGGATGAGGGCGAAAGAAGACAAAGATTTTGCCTCGCAGAAAAAGAAAGCCAAGTGGAGAGACCGGGCTACAGATGCCAGGACGGCAACCGAGGCAGCCGTAGACGCCCATAACGCAAAGACTGAAGAAAAGAACAAGCGGTACTACCGGACGCACATTGGTGGTTTTGTCAACGGAACACTAAAACTGATCGGCTTCCTGCTTGTGGTTATAGGGGGTATGTCATTCTGGGGCACAGTGATTGATCCGCCATATCTCACTGATCGATTCAAGGATGATAACGCAATAGGAGCAACTGCAAATTCAATAGAGTTAATCGAGCAAATGATTAGAGGGTTAGGGATGGTCCTGGCGGGCGCGGCCTTTGTGGCGGTCGCTGCATTGCGGGATATCCGGCACACAATATCGCAGAATCAAGACAGATAGACCATAACTGACACGGGCGACGCAGCTATAACTTACTAAAACTTCTCAGGGAGAAATGAAATGCGAGCTTTAATTTTTGCATTGTTGGTTGCTGTGGCTGGATGTGGTTCTGGGTCAGTCGAGGATTCAGCGGTTGAAGAGTTGCCGCAAGAAAGGATCGTGAATATCGGCGGGATTGACATCGTAAAGGACGGCGGTGGCGATGCACAAAGATGGGTAATTTTAGATGATGATCACGATAATTATTTGCGAAACTATCGCGAATGGAGCAGCGACAAGACAATTATCCCGGAAGTTGATACAGCCATTGTGCAGTGGCTTGAAGAGGGATCTAAAGAGATAGCTAAAAAATCGTAAACGAATCAACAAAAGCAACCTACCGAGTTGATGGAAGCCAAGGGTGGGGCGGTGCAAAAGTGCGAATCGCCTATCTGGGGAAAGCGAAGTAGCTACCCCTGCGAGGCACCCGATTCATTCGTGGCGAAAAAGCAGTCAGAGAAGAGACTAAGTGAAGAAAACTGGATAGCAACCAATTCTACTCACTGAATACTCAGTCATGTCATGGTGCCTGCTCGCATACCGAACTCTAAACAGAATCTCTATCTTGTGATTTCGTCCTGATGCGATTACTTGCTATAATACACACCGGGGCTAGATTGATCATCGAAAACCGGTCTTCCCGACTGGCTGCCCCGTTTTCTTCAAATCGGGATTCGTGACGGGAGGCGATAGCATGGGTGAAGTAAAGCTGATAACGAAATATCAGGACGCTTGCGTCGGGCTAATGGAATCCGCAATGCACTTACATCGGTTTTCGAGTTTTGCACTTGAGTACTCTGAGAACCAGGAAAATCTACAAGCTGAATCTGCAAGGGAGCTTTACGCAAAGGCGAGTGAGTTATGTAGGGTGCGTCGAGACGCACCTTTTAATCAAAGTAACGTAGCGTGGGTTTATTTTTGTAGGTTGGGATAGCGGATGCGTATCCCAACACTTTTATGTGCTGCCGTACTTGAAAATCATTTTGGATTCCAATGGATCTGTAACACAATTTGTTGCAAAGCGGTCCCCTGCATTCGTTGGGATACGCTGCCGCTCTCCCAACCTACCAGCTGGTGGATTCAAGTTTGAAATGCATTAATCAGGCTTATCCTAGATCTCATCTCACGAAGTTAATCCAAGGACGCCCAGGGCGTAGTAGGTGTATTCTACGTCTGCTTGTTCGTCCCAGAGGGCTGCTCGGAAGCCGCCGGTGGGGAATTCGAGGCCTTGGGTGATGAAATCTTTGGCGGTAAACTTTAAGCCACGCGGATCGATTTCCAGATCGCGATGAGCATTCAATGCGGTGAATGTTGAAAGAGCATCACCAAACGGAATACGGGTATTGGCCGCGACGCCGCCATCGTCCTGGGCGACATCGATGATGAAATCTCGCACGTCTTCCTGAAGTGCGGTATCCACTTTCCCTAATAATTTGAGCGTTGCCACGGCGGCAGCTGTTGGGTTGGTGCCGCTTCGTTTCATGGGCGCAATTTCGACAAAGCCGCCATCATCACGTTGACGATCAAACAAAAACTGCACGATTTCATCAGGGTTGGGAAGCGGACGTCCCAGCAAATCGTGAGAGACAGCCACTAGAAATGTTTGATAGGTGCTGCCCAGTTTTCCTTCTGGCCCTTTAGCGTAACCACCATCGGGACGGCGAAGCGAATCGAGCAGGTCAAATGTATTCTTTCGCCAGGTTTCAGCGGATTCGCCGCTATTGGAATCATCGCTTTCCAGCAAATCTACTCCGCCCGCGAGTTGAACAGCCAACGCGCAGGAGATCCAGTTGAGAAGATCGACCGGGGTATGAGTTTGGTTTCGTTCGATACGCAAATAATCGGTAATTTTATCGGTGACTTTAGAATCGAGTCCGCCAATTAATGCCAATGCGCGGACAGCAAATCCGGTGTAATACAGATCCGAATCGCCTTCACGGCCTCGAAATCCGCCATCTTCGCATTGGTGATCGAGCAGAAATTGCCGATGTTTTTCCAAGCGAGACGCAGGCAACTTTTCAAGTCCGGCTTGCAAACACTGAGCCAGTTCAATCAGGTAGGGAAGTTTCATAGAGGAATCGTCGGTCGTTGACTCACATCCCTGCGAGATAGTTGGAATCTTCTGGCGAATTCATCGCCTGGGGGTATCATTCAGGCAGCTCGCTGTTTGACTTGAGCTTGGAAAAGGTTGTGATAAACCGGGCAGGTTTCCAGAAGTTGCTCATGAGTTCCACAGGCGATTAAGTTTCCTTCGTGCATAACAACAATTTTTGTCGCCACTTCCAGTAAACTTTGATTCACTGCATGCGTGATAATAAACGTTGTACACGATTTTGAAAACTGTTTGAGGGCCTGTTGAATATGATATTCACTTTGTGAGTCGATTGCTGAAGTTGCTTCATCGAGAATTAAAATCGAGGGATTACGGACCAGCGCTCTTGCCAGTGCAATGCGTTGCCGCTGTCCACCAGAGAGTCCGGTCCCCTTCTCTCCCAGCATCGTATCATAACCTTGAGGCAACTGATCAATAAATTGTGCCACGCCGGCCTGCTCTGCGACTTGCTCAATTTGCTCGCGAGACGCCAGCGGGTTCCCATAGCGAATGTTCTCATAGACAGTATCGTTAAACAGGAATGTATCCTGAGTGACGACCCCGAGTTGGCTACGCAGCGAAGCCAGTGGAACCTCTTGGATATCCACCCCATCAATGAAAATGCTGCCCCGGTCAGGATCAAAATATCTAGGAAGTAAATTAACCAGTGTTGTCTTACCAGAACCATTTTCACCAACAATAACAACACATTCGCCATGCTCAACAGTTAATGAGACGTCATTAAGAGTGTCTGGTGATTTGTCTCCATCGCGTCTTGCATAAGCAAATCGTATATTTTGAAACTCAATCTTCTGCTGATGTCGCGGCAATACTCGGGGGGTTGACGATTCTTTGACCAAAGATTTCTGATCCATTAATTCCATAATACGGTCCGCAGCAGCGATACTGCGTTTGAGTTTCGAATAGATTGTCGAAAGTTTTCGCACAGGATCAACTGTTCCCACGAGGAACGTATAAAGCAAAATTAAAGTTGGCATCGTTGGAGGATCATCTGCTAGTTGAATGCCCCAAATGGTTGTTGTGTTTCTCAATAACAAATACATACAAGGCAACACCGTGATGAAAATCGCACACATCCCCATCAACTCAACAGACGGATTGGTGATCCCATCAATGATGCGAATTTTCATTGCTTTAGAGTAGTAGGCACGATTTTCCCGGTGAAACTGAGCACGATGCTTGGATTCGTTCCCGAAGGCAATCACAATCCGAAATGCGTTCAGCGTTTCTTCAAGGACTTTGTAAATACGTGACATGCTTTCCATCATCCGGTACGAAGCTTGCTTGAGTAGCTTGCCGAATCGGTAAAACATGAAGCCTGCAATCGGGACAAAAAGTAGGGAAAGCAGCGTCAATCGCCAATTGACCATGAACGCTAAGCTGATACAGACAATCGCTTTGACTGGCTCGCGGGCCATTTTGCCCCCC
>JAESQE010000112.1 GCA_016765335.1 Planctomycetaceae bacterium | reverse complement strand
AACGTTCTGCCTGTTTTTTGCTGGACTGCTTCCACAATTGCCGTAACTCTTCTTTGATACCAAACTCAATTAATACTTGCGAGAAGCTCTCGCTCGTGGCCTTGTACTGACAAGGACTTAGGGGACATCCAACGCGCAAACAAATATGCGAATGCGTATTTATAATTTAAAACGCAGCTGAGAGACATATCCCAGCTGCGTTTTTTAATTTCCAGTAAGAACAATTAAGCAGTCGATCCTGATTTTCTTCGTGCCTTTGAGGTTCCAAATACAAGGCATCAAGTGCTGCGACACTCCAAGCACCTACTTCTGCCAGCCTTGAGATCTTTCGATGGCTCGATGCCAGTCGGTGAGGTGCCCTTGCGATTCAGCAAGATCTATTTGAGGATTAAATTCCTTGTCGAGCGTCCATTTTTTAGCAATTTCTGCTTGTGACTCCCACACTCCAACGCCCAGCCCTGCCAAATACGCTGCTCCCAGAGCGGTCGTTTCCTGGATGACCGGACGATGTACTGCGGTTTGCAAAATGTCTGCCTGATACTGCATCAGAAAATCGTTTGCTGTTGCTCCGCCATCAACCCGAAGTTCTGCCAGATTGATACCCGAATCGCGTTTCATCGCATCAAGTACATCGTAGGTTTGATACGCAATCGATTCCAAAGCTGCTCGGACGATGTGTGCCCGGGTGGTGCCTCGTGTCAGGCCGATCATTAAACCACGAGCTTCTGCATCCCAGTACGGTGCACCTAAGCCGACAAACGCAGGAACAAAATAAACTCCACCGGTATCGCTGACAGAAGTAGCGAGCTGTTCGGTTTGATCAGCAGAAGAAATTATCTCCAGCCCATCACGTAACCATTGAATCGCAGCCCCTGCGATAAAGATCGAACCTTCCAGACAGTAAACCGTTTCGCCGTTAATGCGCCAGCCGATGGTTGTCAGCAAACCGTTTTCAGAAACTCGCGGTTTGTTGCCGATATTCATCAACATGAAACAACCGGTGCCGTAAGTGTTCTTTGCCATTCCGGGTTCAAAACATATTTGTCCGAATGTCGCTGCCTGCTGATCTCCTGCGACACCTGCAATCGGAATCGATTTTCCAAAGATTTCAGGATCGGTATGCGCAACAACACCGCTGGAATCGACCACTTCGGGAAGCATCGCTCGGGGAACCCCAAAGATTTTCAGCAGTTCGTCACACCACTCTTGCGTGTGAATATCGAATAGCAATGTACGAGAAGCATTTGAAACATCTGTCACATGAGATTTCCCACCAGTCAATTTCCAGATGAGATACGAATCGATTGTGCCACAGAGAATCTCGCCGCGAGAAGCTCGTGATTTCAATTCGGAATCATTCTCTAATAACCAGGTGAGTTTTGTACCAGAGAAATAAGGATCGAGCACTAAGCCGGTTTTTTCGCGGATCGTTTGCTCTAATCCTTCAGCCTTCAAGCGATCACAGATGTGATTGGAGATTCGGCTTTGCCAGACAATAGCGTTACCAATTGTCTTACCGGTTTCCCGCTCCCAAAGCACAATCGTTTCTCGTTGATTCGTGATGCCAATTGCTGCGATGTTGTCTGCATCAGTTTGTGAGTTCGCCAAGACGCTGCGAGCAACTGTTAACTGTGATTCCCAAATTTCTTTGGGGTCGTGTTCGACATGCCCGGGTGATGGAAAGATTTGTCGGAACTCTTGCTGCTCTTGTGCAACAGGTTGTCCTTGATCATCAAACAGAATGGCTCTGCTTGATGTGGTCCCTTGGTCTAATGCAAGAATATATTGTGACATGAATCGACGCTTTCAATAAAAAGATCCCAGATCAAACTGTTTTCGCTGACGCACTGTAATCTATCTGAGCTGACTGTGAATATTTGATTGCAACATGACGATGCCCCCATGTATCTTTACTTACTGATGGGATATTTTCTAACCCAAGGGCAAAATGTATTCAAAACAGTGATGAATTATTGATAACACAGTCGGTAAAACCGGAGGGAAACACCTATTCTAAGCACTTTAACGGATTCCAAAAATTTTGTATTTGAATGAAAAAGTATCATGTTCTGGCATTGACTATCAGTTTATGAGTAGTCAGTATTGAGATTGTGGACTTCAGAGTTGGTTAGTTGTTTTACCAACAATACCACAACAGATGTTTATTTGAGAATGTAAAGGTGTAGAGACGATGGCAGAAGGCACAACTAAGAAGTTGACTGACAAAGGTTTTGGATTTATCGACATTGGNGGAGGANGCGATTTGTTCTTCCATATGTCTAACCTGGAAGGCGTTCGTTTTGACGATCTCCACGAAGGTCAGTCTGTTGCTTTTGAAGAAGGAACTGGACCAAAAGGACCACGTGCAGAAAATGTACGCCCTATCTAGTTTCAGTCGAGCTTAGCCTGCAAGCTGCACGTAGTATTCTACGCTGCAATTGTAGGTAAGTAGTGAATACTCTTGCCCCTAAAAGACAAGATGAACCAGTTTTTATGTAGAGTGTGGTATTCTTTGCTGACGCATTGTTTTGTTCAGCAATGCCACGACAGCTGTTTATTTGAGAATGTAAAGGTGTAGAGACGATGGCAGAAGGCACAATTAAGAAGTTGACTGATAAAGGTTTTGGATTTATCGACATTGGCGGAGGAAGCGATTTGTTCTTCCATATGTCTAACGTTGAAGGCGTTCGCTTTGACGACTTGCATGAAGGTCAACAGGTTTCCTTCGAAGAAGGAAGAGGCCCTAAAGGACCACGTGCAGAAAATGTACGTCCTTCGTAGGTCCTGTTGATACTTGAATCTGCAAGTTTTGCGGCGTCTTTATAATGCCATTGCACATCTTTGCAGACAAAAGATATTGAAGCGATTGAATAAGCCCTGTTATTTGAATTCAATTCAGATAACAGGGCTATGTTCTATTTGTGTTTACGCTCAAGCCTCTTCATTCTTGTAAATGATATTGGCAACAGAGTTGTTCTACACTGACAGTTGGGCTTTCGCACCAGTCCCAATTAATACTAGCGCCAAGTTATCTTCCTGGTTTGCTTTTCCTGCCCCGGCTACGTTTTGATTCACGCATTCGAATTATCTGTAGCCTCTTTATAATTGATTTATTCCAAGGAACATAACAGAGTGCCCGAAGCTGACCACCCTGCCATAAAACCATCTCCCGAACAGCCTCGGCAGTTGCGACTCGACCAGTTCTTACAACTTTGTGGAGTGGCTCAAACTGGCGGACATGCCAAGCTTCTGATTCAAGCAGGTTCAGTGACCCTCAACGGCAAACCAGAAACCCGAAGAAAACGCAAACTCTCTCCCGGGGACGTAATTGACTTCGAAGGCAAAGCTTACCTGGTCGACGANCACCTCTAGGCAATTAGCACCAACTGCAAATGCCTTTGCTTTANCTGAATGGCATTATGACCTGCCCCAATTCATGGACCAGGTATTATGAGCCGCCTGGCTTATTCAAACTTCATGCTACCGTATTGATTTCGCCAACGATCCTAAGTCGGCTCTTCAAATCAATCGGACGCCGGGCTTATTTATGCTTATTTGACCAGTGGTCTACTGTGCGTGCATCGTCTGCTGCCTCTTAGGAATGACCTGCCCCTCCCCTCGGTGTATTTGTAGTTCAGGCGGAAATTACTTGCATTATATTCCCCGGGGGAATATAATGTCGTCTAGAACATGGAAGTTCGTTACTAGATATTACTCATGGCAAGGGATTTTAGCCATAATTTCTAAGAGGATGGACTCGATATTGACGATAAAGAAGCTTGATGGGCTGGATAAGTCTGTTGAATATTACAAAAAAAAATGGCGGCATGAAGTCAGCAATGTACTTTCCAACCTCGAGACTGTCTGGAGAGCATTAGAAGATGGCGTTCATCCTGAGCAGATCAAGAGTCTGGGGTTTGTTCATTCGGAACCTAAGGGCATACTTGCAATCGATGAATCAGGGAAAGGAAAAAAAGGGAGAATGAAAGCCTTGAGGCTTTATATTTACCCAGATCTAAAAGAGCAAAAGTTGTATGTAATACGACTTGGAGATAAAGACAAGAACAGGCAGGGGAGAGATGTTCAATTTGCAAAGGAATGCGTTCAAAGCATTGAACAGAATAAGATCAAGCTGAGCAATGACATTAGAGACAATGATGAGACTCAGTAAGATTTCAATTATAGAATTTTGGACATAATAGGAGTTGAGATGAGTGCGAATATTTTGCAAGGGGAGTTCGCAAGTGTTTCACAGCTCGTAGATTCATTTGGGGATGAAGAACTCTCCTCAGCAGTGAATGAAAGAATCTACTCAAGACAGCTAATCTCTCGACTTATCGTCATGAGAGCAAAGGCGAATGTGTCACAGCAGGATATTGCGGATGCAATGGGATGCAGTCAAAGCCGAGTGTCAAAACTTGAAAGAGGCATTGACGATAACATTACTGTTGGTGACCTGGGGATCTATTTGCGTTGCTGCCAGCACAAGTGCGATTGGTCATTTAAGCCTGAAGACGCAACGATTATGGATGACATCAGACAACATGCATTTACTATGGCAAACTTGCTTCGAAGCATTTCCAGTTTATGCGAAGGCGATAGCTGCATGGAGAAGCACGCCGTATCTACACACTTTGAAACATTATTGAATATGAACCGGTTAATTATTGATTCCCTCACGAGTATCAATAATTCGGAACAGCATGTGGAAAGTCTTGTTCGTAGCTGTAGTGATCCTGAGCAGAAAAGAACTCCGTTTAATCTGGTGGAGTCCTCCTCAGATAATACCCCGGAAGAGAATGCTACGCATACGGAAGCCACTTCTTGATCTTTGCTGAACCCATTAAGGCTCGAAGATGATTTGGAATTGTAGGCGACTGAGGCGAAGCCAAGTTTGCGTTACTTGTCTTTCTTAATTGACCAGTGAATTGCGTTGGCGAGGAGTTTTTGGAAGGCGGGTTGCTTGAAGTCTTCGGGGTGTCCGAGTCCGGTGTAGAAAACTTTGCCATGGTTTTTCTGTCGCGGGCGAATCCAAGTGAGTGGTTCCTGGCGGTCAGGGATCGAACCTTGCATCAGCAGCACAGCGTCGCTGGCAATTGGTGCAACATAATACAGGGAGCCAACGCTGTGCCAGGATTTAGGAGAAACCCCGTCGAGAATCGGATGGTTGGCAGCCCCGGAAGCAACCGTCACCTCGGTACCAATATCATTGGGGCCATGATTCGAATAANTTCCGCCAAGCAAATTAGCATCGAAATCTTTCCACTCTGCACGACCTTCGGGAACCTGGAATCCCGCTGGAGCTTTGAAGTGCATCGTGAAAGCGTGGTTCGCAGTTCGTAATCCAAGGATCGGTTTCCCGGAAGCTGCGTATTTCTTCAAAATGTCCAATTGTTTTTTAGGGATTCCAAGACGTCGCACAAAAACGACAACGGCATCAGCAGATTCCAAATTAGCCATTCCAGGCAGGTTATGTTCGCCTTCCCCATGCAAAACTGTGCAATGAAAATTGTGGTTTTCTCGTAACCATTGAGCATACTCCGGAATCGTCTTATCTGCATGATAGTGGTCATCGCTGACAAGAAAGACCACATGNTTTCTCGTGTCTCCTTGAAACCGGAAAGCAGGNTTATCGAGGAAATCGGTACTTAAAACGGTAGGACACCAATACTTTTCAATGTGCTCCAGTACCAAATCGGTGCCACGATAATGAGAGACATACGGAGCCATTGCTGGGTTGTATAGGCTGTCGGTCATGTCTCGCATTAACACGACATTCATCCCCAGATAAGACAATTGACGAATCCCAAAAGGACGTCCTAAAACACACATATTCGTGTGCACGCCCATTAGAATCACGTTATCAATTTTGCGTTGTTTGAGTAAATAATAAATGTCCTTACTATCTCCAATCGCATCCCCGGGTTCAATTTTCAGTGCATCGTGCTGATGCGTCTGGGTCCGTTTTTTTCCTACCGGACCTTCCCAGCCGTTATCCGAATCATCAATCGGTAGCGGTGCTTCTTTTTTTTCGTTGAGGTAATTCCACTGCAAAGGTACAGGGGATTTCACAGGTGGTGCGTTCAAACACAGTGCCCGTTGCTCAGTGTCGCGATAGTAATCGACGTTGCCGCTGGGAGAATGAATAATGAGCACTCCGCGCCGCCGAGCTTCAGCAATCACCTCGTTCATGTGGGGAGCTAATTCTGCTACTCGATCAGCTGGGATTTTACAGCGNAATGTGTTCCACATGTCGCAAATAATTATTGCCGTTTTCTTCGGATCCCACTTTTTCGTTTCGTAGACCAAAGTAAATGGACGCTCGCTTTTGGGGGCGGTCAACTTGGTATGCGAATTGGGACGAGGCTTCCACTGAGATGTTTTTACTCGATTACGAACGTGAAGCATCAACGATTCTTCGCCTTGAAGACTTGGCAGATCGATCAAACAAAAAAGTCCACAAATCGTGCTGAGCAGGACTGTCAATTTCAAACGAAACATTTCTGTTATTCCTTTTTGCGTATTGATCGTTGCATCTGTTATACAAATCCCAAACAAAACGAGGGTTTAGAGATCGTTCAACTCGCTAACAAATACATAAAAGCGTATCAGGGGACATTCATCTCAAGACATTCTCTAATTATCCTATGGGGCAACGATCCTTATGCCTATTAGGTTGCCCTGTATATTCCTGGTTTTCAAAGATTTCTTTGCCCGAATTCGCCGGGAAGAATGAAGGAATAACTCAATGACGAACAATTCCCGTAAGCGACAAGGCGATAGCCTAATGGTACTTACTGTACTCTGGGGGCATCGGATTGTGTTTGTTTTTTCGTTTTGCGAAATGGGTTGACTTCGGACGTTTGCCCACGCAATCAGCCGC
>JAESQE010000111.1 GCA_016765335.1 Planctomycetaceae bacterium | reverse complement strand
TTATATTCTAGAGATGTGATTTAGCCCTCTTTGAATTTTCCTCGGGCTTTATCTCCTAACCGGCTAGATCGAATGTGGTCTGCCTGAATCCCTACCTGAACTCTTCAAATCGACTCATTGGGCTTTATTATGTGGATATTGCTTAGCCGTGCGTGCATGTTGTTTTGTCTTGCACTGCTTTCAACAACGCCTGTTTCTGCACAAGTTGATTACACCCGAGATATAAAGCCACTTCTGGCCCAGAAGTGCACGCACTGCCACGGCCCGTTAAAGCAAGAGGCAGAATTAAGGCTTGATGCTGGCTCGTTGGTGAAAANGGGGGGCGAATCTGGATTGGTGATCAATCCGCAAGATCCCGAATCAAGCCTGCTTTACGAACTGGTCGCTTCTGAAGATGTTGACCTCCAGATGCCTCCGCTGGGGGAAGGCGAAAAACTCAAGCCCGAGCAACTCAAGTTGCTCAAAGATTGGATCGCAGCCGGTGCACCTCACCCGGCTAGTGAAGATGTCCTGGCCTCTCCCGAAGAGCATTGGGCTTACCAAATTCCAGTTCGCCCGGAAGTCCCGCAAATCGATTCTTCACAGCAGATCAACAATCCGATTGATGCATTCTTTTTTGCCAAGTTGAAGCAAAAGAATCTAAAGCCCGTTCCACAAGCAGAGCGAGCCGTCTTATTGCGACGAGCTTATCTGGATCTGATTGGATTGCCTCCGACACCGGAAGAGCAACAAAAGTTCCTGGCTGATTCCTCACCTGATGCAACCAATCGCATGATTAATCGCTTACTGGAAAACCCGGCCTATGGCGAGCGATGGGGGCGTCACTGGATGGATGTCTGGAGATACAGCGACTGGGATGGATACAAGCAGCAAGTGCGAGGATCCCAAAGGCACATCTGGCGGTGGCGTGAATGGATTATTGAATCTCTCAATCAAGATAAGGGCTACGACCAGATGGTTGTAGAAATGCTCGCAGGAGATGAAGTTGCCCCCGAACACGACGACACTCTCCGGGCCACTGGTTATCTTGTCAGAAGCTTTCATAAGAGTAATCGCAACATTTGGCTCGATGCAACTGTCGAACATACCGCCAAGGCATTTCTGGGCATGACCATTAACTGTGCCCGTTGCCACGATCATAAATACGATCCGATTGCACAAACTGACTATTACGCAATGCGAGCAATCTTCGAACCGCACAATGTTCGCACCGAACGGTTGCCAGGCGAATCAAACTTAATNAAACAGGGACTGGTTCGTGCTTATGATGCAAAACCCGAAGAGCCGACTTATCTGTATGTCTCTGGGGACGAAAGGAATCCTGACAAAGAAAACCCAAGCTCCCCTGCTCCACCAAAAATCATCAAAATCCCTTACAACCCCGAGCCAGTCACACTCCCTTTGAAAGCGACATTCCCAACCCTGACTGAATTTGTCAGAAATGAAGATGTTGCGAAATCAGAGAAAGCCTTGCAAACCTCTCAGGAAAAATTAAAAAAACTTTTGCAACCGAAAGATCAGGCAGCTGAAACAGAACAAATTGCCGATTTAGAAATTGCCAAACAGAAAGTCCTCGCCGCTCAATCAAAGTTAGCCTCTCTGAAAGCTCGCTGGAGTGCTGATCTGGCTAAGTTTGAAACTACAGCCAACAAAGAGGCACTGAAACCACTGACAGCTCAAGCCAGTGATCTGGAACACCAGGACAACATCATCCAAACCCGGTTAACTGTGTTGTTGAAAACCAGAGAACTTGAAGCAGCCAATGCAAGTGCAGGAAAAGAGGCAGCCAAAAAGAAAGCAGCCATCACAAAAGCCAAAAAGGCACTCAAAGAGGCTAAGGAAAAATCCGATAAAGCAAACAAACCATTAGATGAAGCTGCAAAGAGCAAGTACACCTCTGTTGGCAAGCAATATCCCACAACCAGTACCGGTCGCCGGTCCGCTTTTGCTCGCTGGATCACGCACCGGAACAACCCACTCACTGCCCGAGTTGCAGTGAATCATATTTGGCTTAGGCACTTTGGTGAACCCCTGGTTGAAAACGTCTTTGATTTCGGCCTGCGTTCCTCCACACCAGCCCATTTGGAAATACTGGACTGGCTGGCTGTTGAACTGATCGAAAACAATTGGAGCATGAAACATGTGCATCGATTAATTATGACATCGCGTATGTATCAACTCGCTTCGACTGCAAATCATGATCTATTAAAACACAACAAGGGAATTGATCCCGACAATCTAATTTTCTGGCGAGCAAATGCTAGAAGACTCGATGCGGAAGTTATTCGTGACAGTGTTTTTTATGTTTCCGGATCGCTGGATCAAACTCGTGGCGGGCCTGATATCGATTTTCGAGAAGGGGAAACGACATCCAGGCGAAGTATTTATTTCCGCCATGCGTATGAAAAACAGATGACAATGCTCGTCACATTCGATGCCGCAGGGCCAAACGAATGTTACCGCAGATCCGAAAGCATCATCCCACAACAAGCCCTGGCGTTAACAAACAGTGCCTTGGCAATTAATCAATCGCGTCTGCTCGCAAAGCAGTTAAGTAAAACTGCAATTAATAACGAAGAATTCATCCACGCTGCCTACGAAAATATTTTGTGCAGGAGTTGTAGTTCGGACGAATTATCAATCTGTTTAGAATTCCTTGTCTCACAAGAAAGACGCCTCAAAGACAAAGAGAAACTAGTCAAATTAACGGGTAAAACAAAAGCAATAACACCCGCATCAACGAATCCATTACAACGCGCAAAAGAAAACCTGGTTCACGTACTGATTAATCACAATGACTTTGTAACGGTCCACTAATATTTTTCCGGGGTGGCGAATTAACTCAACTGAATTTACGTCGTAAAGTAAACTAATATGCAACAACAATCAGAACATAATCGTAGAGCGTTTCTTGAACAGATGGGTCTCGGATTTGGCAGTGTCGCCTTGGCGTCGATGCTGGGTGATGATGCCCAGGCGGCTCCCCAACCTGCTGGACTTGTATCGATGGCTCCTAAGGCCAAAAGTGTCATCTGGCTTTTCATGATCGGCGGGGCTAGTCACTTAGAATCTTTCGACCACAAACCCTTACTCAATAAATATGCTGGAAAAACCATTGACGAAACTCCACACGCAGGAGTCTTGAAGTCTCCTTTTCTGGAGAACGAACGCGTGGTGGCATTCGATCCGAATAATGGATTTGTGCGAACAAAAATTTACCCCTTGCAAGTTAGCTCGGCTCCCAGAGGAGAAAGCGGAATCGAAATCAGCGATTGGTTTCCCTACTTAAGCCAGTCAGCTGATGACCTGTGCCTGATCCGTTCGATGTGGACTGAAGATAGCAATCATGGCGCTCAGTTACAGTTTCATACCGGCAGGCACCGTATCGATGGCTTCTTTCCGACGATTGGCTCATGGGCAAATTACGGATTGGGTTCACTGAACGATAATCTGCCACAATTTGTTGTTTTGGGGACCCCGGTTGCAGATTGCTGTGGAGGTCGTGAGTGTCATCGAGCCAATTATCTCGGGCCGCAATACGATGGCGTCCCCTTGAATATCGATCCCATCAACCCGCTGCCTTATGCCAAGCCAGTTGAAGGTGTTTATCAACAGGAACAGGACGGTCAATTTGAGCTGCTACGAAAGTTGAGCAAAATCACAACACAGAAATACCCAGAGGACGAGGCACTTCGGGCCAGAATTCGCTCCTACGAATTAGCATTCCGAATGCAAACCGCTGTACCGGAAGTAGTACAGTTCGACGACGAAACCGCTCAGACTCAGCAAATGTACGGATTAAAACAGAAGGAAACCAAAACCTTTGGTCAGCAAATGATAGCTGCCCGGCGGTTAGTCGAACGCGGGGTTCGTTTTGTGCAAGTCTATCATGGAAGTACAGGCGGAGCTGGCGCCTGGGATGCACATGGAAATCTCAAGGCTGGCCATTCCAAGTTATGCAAGCAGACTGACCAACCAATCGGTGCATTACTCAAAGACCTAAAGCAGCGAGGATTATTGGACGAAACGCTCGTAGTCTGGGCAACAGAATTCGGACGAACTCCAGGTTCACAACTAGGCAATGGACGAGATCATCATCCGTATGGATTCAGTGTCTGGATGGCAGGCGGAGGCATCAAAGGCGGGATCACTCATGGAGCCACAGACGAACTCGGCTTCCACGCAGTTGAAAACAGACATTATGTCACCGACATTCACGCAACAATCCTGCATCAACTCGGATTAGATCCACATTCTTTGAAGGTTCCAGGCCGCCAAAGACTCGAAAAAGACTTCGGGCACGTAATTCACGACATCATCAGTTAATACCACTAGCCAGGAAATTAACGAGTCTTAGAAGGAACCTCTAATAATTGGGTTCTCCCCCTTGCGAAGAGGAAGTTAGAGGGAGTTTTTGAACTACTTGATTCAAAATCAAGCTGTCTTCAAGACAGCTCTGAAATTAAATTTCCAGAGCTTCCCTTAAAGCCCAACGTCTGCAACGTTATCCCAATATCAATACAATTGTGTCCGCGATTTGTCCACGGTGATGACTTTGGTCAACAAAGTAAACTAATCAGGTGGAATTTTTACTCTATCTTCAGGAAGCCCTGTTACCCAACTGGGAATATCTAATGACGGCAAAGTCGAAGGTTCTCCGGGAAATGATGGGTCGATATCTGGGATTGGATTTCCTCTGGCTGATCGAGATTTACCAGACAAAATATTCGAGTCCATAAGAACACCAGCTTTCTCATTGTATCCAATCCATCCATACTTTTTTGCGTATCGTTCTATCTTATTTTGTTCGAGGCGTGGTCTATAATTTCGATCCATAATTTCAGAGTCGATATTTTCAAGCTCCCTACTATTCCAGCCCAATTCCCAAACGCGATATTTTATTTCCGTAAGGGCTGAAGCAA
>JAESQE010000110.1 GCA_016765335.1 Planctomycetaceae bacterium | reverse complement strand
TCACAAGGCGAAGCCCCGACTCATTCTGCATTACTAGACTGGCTGGCAGTCGAATTTCGCGAGTCCAACTGGGATGTCAAACATCTTTTCAAACTGATGGTACTGTCTGCCACGTACAAGCAATCCTCAAAACTAACACCTGATCTTTATGAGAAAGATCCAGAAAACCGACTGTATGCACGAGGGCCACGCTTTCGGCTCGATGCTGAACCAATCCGAGACCAGGCACTATTTGTTTCCGGTTTACTCAATGAAAAACAAGGAGGCCCCAGCGTCAAACCTCCTCAACCAGATGGATTATGGTCAGCCGTTGGATACTCAGGCTCAAACACTGTGAAGTTCACTGCTGATACCGGTTCTGAAAAAGTACATCGCAGAAGCCTTTACACTTTCCTCAAAAGAACTGCACCTTCCCCACAAATGTCAACATTTGATGCTCCTTCCCGGGAATCAAGTTGTGTCCGCAGAGAACGAACAAATACACCGATGCAAGCATTACTGTTGTTCAACGATCCTCAGTACTTAGAATGTGCTCAAGGATTGGCGGCCCGTGCAATGAAAGAAAAAGGAACTTCTCCAGAATCAATCGTCAGTCACATGTTTCAGCTATGCACATCTCGCACACCAAACTCAGTTGAATTACAATTTCTTGTCAAAGGGTATCAGGAGGATCTGCAAAGATTTAACGCTGCTCCTGAAGAAGCTGCCAGCCTGATCAAAGTAGGTAGCCCGGAAGTCGCTAATGGCTTGCCGGTTAACGAACTGGCTGCCTGGACAATTACAGCTAACATCCTATTGTGTGCAGATGAAGTCATCACCAAGAATTGAGATCGCGATCCTGTAACCGGGTAAATCATACGATCCCGTTCAGGGTCGTGTGAGTGCCGTAGGCACCCGAGGATGGATTTTTGAGTTCTCATCACTTACCAATCACTCTGATGCCTTCAACGCATTGAAGGTGGTCATGGCCTGCTGGCGTACCGCCGTTGATGGGTGATTTTTGCTGATTTTTGTGATACGTGAACGGAATCGGTTTGCAGATTGATGATGAAAGGCAATCATTTCCAAAGCCGCAACAGCCACTTGTGGTTTAGTCTCTGTGGATTCCGCAATGTCCATCAATTCATCCAGCAAGCTATCCTGACGACCTGCCAATTCCCCCAGTGACCGCACGGCTGCAACTTGAACAATTTCTTCCTGATGATGACGAGCGATAGCAATCCACAATTCAACTCCGGGATCTGGTTTAAACAGAGTCAAAGCCCAAATAACTGCCAGGATAAACAGAACAGCGGTTAAGGAACCCCAAGCCCATCGAAGACTTTTCTCAACGTTCGAATACAACGAACTTTTATGACTCTGTGGAGGCAGCTGTTTTTTCTTCATTTTAATTTGTGATGAAGAAGATTCAACCAGCCGCGGAGATTCTTTCAGTTGTAAAAGTCTCTCTGAAACGATTGTTGCAGTTGCCGGACGGTCTTCAGGATCTTTGGCCAGCATGTCGAAAACCAGCTGTTCGAGCACAACGGGACAATCACGATTAACTGCACAGATCGATGCTGGAGTTTTTTTAAGATGTGCCTGAAGGATCACAGCGGGATTGTCTCCCTCGAAAGGCGAATGACCGGTCAACATTTCGTAAAACACACAGCCCAGAGAATAAATATCGCTTCGATGAGTTAACTTTGGCTTGCCACGTATCTGCTCAGGCGACATGTACTGAACGGTCCCCAGAGTTCTGCCGTCAGCTGTCAGTTTTGCTTCAGACATCACGCTGACCAAACCAAAGTCGCTGAGTTTAACTTGCCCCGCTTTAGTCAATAGAAAATTATTAGGTTTCACATCGCGGTGAACCACTTGCTTATCATGCGCATAAGCCAGGCCTGCGCACATTTGCCGTCCCCATTCCACAACCTTCATCCAGGGTAGCTGTCCATGGCTCTGGATTTTGTCCCACAATGTCCCGCCTTCGACCAGTTCCATTGCGTAAAACCGCTGCTTATCTTCGCACACGCCTCCAAAAGAACGAACAATATTTGGATGTCGCAATTCTTTGAGAGTTGCAATTTCAAGTTCAAATCTCGCAATGAGAGTTTTGTTATTACTATCAGCTGGAATGAGCTTGACTGCAAATAGACGGTCGTCCTTCACATAACGAGCTTTGTAAACAAGCCCCATGCCTCCCTCGCCAATTTTTTCTTTGAGCTCAAATGGCCAAACCCAAATACTTTTCATAGTGCAGTCTCAAATCATCAAGAATAATCGTTACAATTGATTCCAGATCACTAAAGGGAACCTCAAACAATTGGTTCTCCCCCTTACGAAGGGGGAGTTAGAGGGTTTTAAAACTGTTCTTTATCACCAAACTGTATTCGGGAACCTCTGGAATTCAAATAAGAGAGGTTCCCTAAAGAGTTATACAGAAACGGATCTTTGGTCGAGACTATACCAACAAGAAATGAGTAGCCAGTTCTAAGAATTCCAGGAGGACGGTTTTCCGAAACTTGCTACGGATTAGTCAGACTCTTCTCTATTGATGCTTTTTCCCCTCAGCTATTATAGTGAAAAAGAACTGAACAGAACCGTAATATCTGGACCTATTGGTTCTGAAAGAAATACTTGTTGCTCTTCCAAAAGAAATCTATTCACCTGACATAACAACAGGCACAACAGCATGTCCCATCTTAATCCTCCAGAATGCTTCTGCAACAAAATCCCCCCGGGAGATGATCGCGAACGACTTGTCTGCACAGGTTGCGGGTGGGTTCATTACGAGAACCCAAAAATCATTGTGGGGGCAGTTGTCGCGATGGAGGATAAAATCCTACTTTGCAAACGTGCCATCGAACCACGCATCGGATACTGGACCATCCCTGCTGGTTTTATGGAGTTAGGCGAAACAGCTGACCAGGGAGCGACCCGCGAAGCTTGGGAAGAGGCTCATGCAAAAATCAAAACCGACGCCCTGCTGGCTGTCTATTCGATCCCACGAGCCAATCAAGTTCATTTGATTTATCGAGCTGAGCTACTGGATGCGAATTTCTCTCCGGGAATCGAAAGTCAGCAGGTTCGTCTTTATGACTGGAAAGATATCCCTTGGCAAGATCTCGCTTTTATTTCGAATCGCTGGGCATTGCAGCAATACGACCAATCACGGGCACTAAAAAGTTTCCCTGCTTTTAGCGTACCCACGGAAGACATCGAAACGGTTTCACAGAAACCCCTCTAGCGAATCACTTGCAAAGGGGATCTCCAAGGCAACACGGGATGCCTCACGGCGTTCAGTCGACTTGATATTCTGGAATCATTCGATTGACCAACATTTCAATTCGCGTCAACTCAGGGCCTTGCTCTTTAGTCACCAAGGTAAACGCTTTACCCAGGAACTCCGAAGAAAGACGCCCTGCCCGTCCAATGCGATGAACATAATCGTCGGAGTGTTCTGGGATATCAAAGTTGATGATGTGAGAAATTCCTCCAACATCGATTCCTCGCCCGACAATATCAGTTGCGACAAGTAATCGAACATGACCTTCTCGGAAGTTTTTCATCACCCGGTCACGCTTAGTCTGCGGCAAATCGCCATGTAAAGCAGCCACGCTGGGAAGACGTGTCGATAACCGATTGTAAATCTGATCGGCTTTCCGCTTCGTTCGACAAAAGACAATCACCTGTTTAGGTTTTTCCTTGGACAGAAGCTTAACCAGAAGAGCGAATTTTTTATGTTCGTCTACTGTGCAATAAAACTGATCGACTGTTTGCGTTACGACATTTTCAGCAGAGACGTCAATGTGCTGAGGCGAATCCATAAACTGACGAGCAATTCTGCTGATCTCTTCAGGGATTGTCGCAGAGAGCAATAAAGTCTGTCTCTTTTTAGGGCAGCGTTTGAGAATGTATTCCATATCGGGTCGAAATCCGATATCAAGCATTCGATCTGCTTCATCAAGCACGACCGTTTTCAGGTTATCGAAAGAGAGATTTCTTCTTTTATGCAAATCAATAATCCGACCAGGAGTCCCGACAACAATATCAACGCCCCGCTCTAAATGCTGAACCTGATTTCGTATTGGACGTCCACCAACAACAACCGCAATTTCAATATCCTTAAAATGACAGATCTTTTTTGCTTCTTGTGCAACCTGTTCAGACAATTCGCGAGTTGGACACAAAACAAGGCCTTGGGGATCTTGTTCGGAGTCGCCGATTTTTTCCAGAATCGGAAGCATGAACGCAGCTGTTTTCCCCGTCCCGGTTTGAGATTGACCAAGACAATCTGTCCCTTTTAATGCCGGGGGCAAAAACTTCTCCTGAATCGGACTGGGGTGCTCGTAACCAATCTCGGCTAAATGAGCGACACATTCTTCACTTAGGCCTAAATCGGCAAAAGTTATTTTAGTTGAATCAAACAAACGTAACTCCGTTTTTCTTTTTACAGTGTGTATTATTAATTATTTCTGAGGACATCGCCACAATATCAACGACGATTGAGTCTCTCAAAAACAACATATTGAAGAGCTTTACGACTCTTCCTCTTTCTTATTTTCATGATCATCAGGTTTGACACGAATTCCAAATATTTCCGCGAGTTCGTCGTTGTCAAGAATTTCATTATTGACCAATTCCAACGAAACGCGGTCTAGCTTCTCGCGGTGCTCAATCAAAAGAGCTGTCGCCCGATCAGCTGCTGCGAATAATACTCGCTGAATTTCCTGATCAACCAAATGCGCGGTCACATCGCTGTAAGTCCGCATTTCTTGAATTTCTTTGCCCAGAAATGGATCATCTTCAGCATGTCGAAATGCAGCTGGGCCAATTGTCTCACTCATTCCCCAGTGAGAAACCATTTTTCTCGCCAAGTCGGTGGCCCGTTTCAAGTCGTCTGAAGCATTGGCTGTGTATTCATCAAAGATGAGTTTTTCAGCGGCTCGACCACCTAACAGCATTGCCAATTGTTGATGCAGTCGTTGTTCGCCAATACTGTGTCGTTCCTCGTCAGGACGAAGCTGAGTAACGCCCAATGCTCGACCGCGAGGCACGATAGTTACTTTATGGACTGGATCGNGTTCAGGCAGCATCCAGGCAACCAATGCATGCCCTGCTTCGTGATAAGCGGTCATTTTCTTTTCTTTNTCCGAAAGNACTTCTTCCCGCTTGATCCCCATCATGACTCGATCCGATGCGGCCTCAAAATCTTCCTGGTCGACAGCAGATTTCCCTGTTCGTGTCGCATGCAAAGCTGCTTCATTAACCAGGTTTTTCAAATCTGCACCAGAGAAACCGATTGTGCTGGACGCTATTTTTTCTAAGTCAACATCATCCACCAATGGCACTTTTCGGCTATGAACCTTCAGGATACCAATCCTTCCCTGTTTCGTGGGAANATCAACCATAATATGTCTGTCGAAACGACCTGGTCGAGTCAATGCCCGATCAAGCACATCTGGTCGGTTCGTTGCAGCAATCACAATGACAGCATCTGTCTGTTGAAAGCCATCCATTTCGCTGAGAATTTGATTGAGTGTTTGCTCTCTTTCATCGTGCCCACCGCCAAAACCTGCTCCACGCATTCGACCAACAGCATCAATTTCGTCAATGAAGATAATGCAGGGAGCATTTTTCTTGGCGGTCCGAAACAAATCTCGAACTCGACTGGCCCCGACTCCGACAAACATTTGAATGAATTCGGAACCATTAATCGAATAGAACGGCACCTCGGCTTCGCCGGCTGTCGCACGAGCCATTAATGTTTTTCCAGTTCCGGGAGCCCCCATCAACAAAACCCCTTTGGGGATTTCCGCACCGAGCCGTTGAAACTTAGCCGGATTCTTGAGGAACTCAACAACTTCCAGTAATTCAAGTTTTGGCTGTTCCATACCCGCTACGTCATCAAATGTCGTCTGTTTATCAGCGGGGGTAAATTCTCGGGCAGGACTTTTAGCAAAGCTACCAAACATTCCGCCTGAAGACATCGGGTCAGAAGATTTTCGCATCATGAACAGGAACAACAGCAGCATCAGCATTAACACGCCGATCCAAATCAGCAACTGTTCTAAAGCGGAGAGATGCCTGGTATCATCTTCGTATTCACTCACACCATACTTGGGTAGACTTTCGAGTAGACGAACACTTTCCAATGCTGGAATTTGTGTTCGAAATCCGTCCTTCAGTTTCANGTCTGGTTTCTCTTTGCTTTTCTCTGGATGCTCGGGAACAACAATCCATTTTCCANGCAGTACGTTACCATTAATTTTGACGTCTTTTACGTTCTGCTCTTCGAGCTGTTTCCAAAAGAAGCTGTATTTAACTTCCGATCCCTTATCACTTTGTGATGAGAAAAGAATCATCGAAATTGCAACACCAACCAGCGCCAACATAAGCCAAGGCACCGATGCAGGTCGTTTTTTAGAACCCTCTGACGATTTACTCGTCAGCTTACCGGATNTCTCTGGAGGAGAATTCTTGGGAGACTGACCAGTTGATTGATCTGCCTGTTTCTGGTCTTCACTAAAAAAGTTATTCATCCTGAGACGCATTTCCAAATTGTATGATAATTATTTTAACAAAGCTCTAATACGACGAAAAGTTTACTCTCTTCTGGCTACAAAATCAGATTGCATTAATCTGCTAAACCATAGCGTATAATGCAGTACAGGGCTTTGATGCCATCCCGCCAACCTATTTTTTTTCCCTGCTCGTAAGTCCGACCAGCATAGCTGATTGACATCTCAAAAACCCGATAATTCCTGCGAGCAACCCTGGCTGTTATTTCCGGTTCAAAACCAAATCGGTTCTGAATCAATTTCGGAGCAACTTCTTCCAAGACCTCTTTTCTGAAAACCTTGTAGCAAGTTTCCATATCTNTCAAATTGAGATTTGTGAAACAATTCGATAACTGTGTTAAAAAGTTGTTTCCCAGATAATGCCAATAGTACAATACCCGGTGTGGCTGATCTCCCAGAAACCGGCTGCCATAAACAACGTCGGCTTCTCCTGAAATAATTGGCCTCAGTAATCGAGGATACTCACGAGGATTGTACTCCAAGTCCGCATCCTGAATGATTACAATATTGCCAGTTGCTACCTGAAATCCTGTTCTTAACGCTGCCCCTTTGCCCTGATTTTCATCATGGTAGGCAAATACAAAACGGTCACCGGACTGTTCTGCATCAGAGGCAAGCTGACTGTCCTGTTCCATTTGCTCAAGCAACTCACGAGTACCATCTGAACTGCAATCATCGACAAGGATGATCTCTTTGCAAATAGGAACAGCTCGGATCTTCTCCAGTATCAGATGTAATGACTCTCTCTCGTTATAGACAGGCACGACGACACTAAGTACTAAGTCTTCGGGAATTTCATAAAAACCCAGCTGCTCGCAAACAGCTTTTCCAAGGTTCTCTTCAAGCCTTGATAACCAAGCTCGCGTGTAGGGAACTCCAGCTTTTCCGGATTCCATAACCGTAATTCCGTCCGTTTTCAATGAAATAACAGCAAATAAATACGTTCATTGAATCACTTTTTGTACCGCCTGGGTAGCCGTTTGGGCAATATATGAAAGCTCCTTATTGGTTAATTGGGGATAAATTGGCAATGAGATTTCGTTTTTATATTGATTATAAGCTT
>JAESQE010000109.1 GCA_016765335.1 Planctomycetaceae bacterium | reverse complement strand
TGTCTGTGTCGTTTGAGCATGCCTTAATTCAAGGCAGACAAGAATGTCTACCCTCCGCTTGTGTTTTTTTTGAATTAATAGAGGTTCTCATATGTGTATCGTGTCGATCAGGCATTCCAACGTGCAAGGTTTGTTAGCCATCTCCCAGGTACTTCAATTGAATTTTTGTCTCGGGTAGTTTTTCTTTTAACGCTTTAACACCAGCTTCGGTGACCGCGGTTCGTGTCACAATTATTTCTTTCAAATTCTTCAATCCTGCCAACTCCATCAAACCAGCATCGGTGACAGAGGTTGAACCAAGATGCAAGAACTTCAAAGCGGGCATACCCTTGAAAGATTTCAAACCGGCATCAGTTAACTGCGTATTGTCCAAATTGAGTTCTTCCATCCGAGATAGCCCAGCTAAAGAAGCAATCCCTGCATCGGTCAAGGCGACTCGCCACAGATTGATCTTTTTCAAATTGACCAACTTTGCCACATGAACCATGTCCGCATCGAACAGCGAACTGTTTTCACTCAAATCTAAATCGACCAAGCTTTGCACCGCAGCAACATGCTCCAATCCTGCACCTGTCACCTGAGACAATTTTGAGATACGCAGTTTTTTGAGAATGGGAAACAGCTTGATCTTTTCCAGATCTTCATCGCCAACCAATGTGCCTGCCAGATAAAGCTCTTCAATTTTGGTGCATGCAGAAAGATGCCCCAGGCCATCGCCGCTGACCCATAGATAATCGAGAAGCAACGCTTTGAGATTCGTCAGTTTACCAATATGTACCATGCCATCGTCATCAACATCGGTCTCGCCACTTTCCCCGGAAAGTCGCAGTGCTCGTAATTTAGACAGGCCTGTCAAATGAGCCAAGCCGTCATTTGAAATTGTACAGCCTCGCAAATCGAGATTCGTCAGCGATGTCAATTGCCCGATTGTTTTGAGGCCCTCATCGGAAATCGGAGCTTCATTTAATAATACAGATTTCACATTCTTCAGCTTCAGCAACGTTTTGAGCTGCTCATCAGTCACAGAAGATTCTCTGAAATTGACCTCGGTGACCAATCCGTGCTTATCTTTTTTAATGGAAGTCGCAACCGCTTCGACATTTTGAACAGCCTGAGCATCATCGCTTGGTGCAGGCTGGGTTGAACTGCTGTTTTCTGTATTCTGTGAAGCAGTGTCTTGCGGATTTGCATCTCCAGCGGGTTGCTTATCGCAGCCCATGATGAGCAACATTCCCAAAAGTAAAAAACCAATATTTAAACCAGAAACTTTCATCACGTTTGAAATCCTCTTGAACCTGGGAACTTGAATAGACAGCTATGATTGTCACAATTTTCCACGGAACCTGGACATTGCTGCCCGTGGCGCCCGTGATGAAATACTGCTGATTCAATGGTACGGGAAACGCGAAGCATTGGAAAGCGATTGCGGTATCTGATTCACTAGGTTATCGAATTCACAAGATCTTATTGATCAGCAGGTTCCCGCAAGACCAGATGAGGCAGGATTCGTGCAAAGGTTTTCTTCCCAATCCCTTTCACATCTTGCAATTCCTGAACCGTTGCGAAGTCGCCATGCTCATCACGATAATCGACAATCCGCTTGGCAAGAACTTCTCCAATTCCTTCAAGCATCGAAAACTCCAGCCAGTTCGATGTATTAACATCAACCAGATAAGTCGTCTCCACAGAATCAATTCTGTGGATTTCAATTTCTTCACGCCCCCAATGAGAAAGATCGATCCACCGCCCACCCGCCCACACAAGCAAAAACAGACAAATCGCAGCGACAATCTTCTGATCACTGCGAGTCAACTGCTCCGAGCTGGGCTGATCCGCTACCTCTTCAGTAACATCAGCTTTCTGCACCGGCTGCGAATTCAAATTCTGATCATCCATCCGGCACGGCCCAAGACATAAAGAAGTATTCAACCAAAAAAACGGAGCACAGACATTCCTGTCTGTGTCGCATACTCTTACGATTTCCAATTGACAACAATCAATTCAAGTAATCACAGCCTGAAGTTACTGTGCCCATGGTGCAAAATCAATACGGTCAAGCAATTCATCTGATCTGGACCTTCAAACACCTTCCAGATATTATCCTGTTTTCTGCCAGCGATAGATAAACCGCTGTGCTTTGCATCAACCGGAACCAGGATAGCCAGACAATGTTCGAATACCTGCTCATCGCGATTGCGATCATCTCACAAAACTATACTGTCCCCGACAGGCCTATTAAACCTGTTAAATCTGATGCAAACGCAATTCGAGTCGTCGAAAAATGGATTGAGTCTCAAGAAAACACGAAGACAGTGCATGCCGAGTTCAATCAATATTTCTACGACCATGTCTTTATGACTTATAAGAAGAGCAAGGGAGAGGTCAATTACTCTTCACCAAATGATGCCTTCTTCACTTCTGTTGCAGTTGACAATCATGGCAAAACAGATTTACGTGGCGGCAAGGAATATCACGAGGAAAAAGCAAATCATGCCGGAAAGGTAACTTGGGCCTGGACTAAAAGTGGCATCCAGGCAATCGACCATAAGCCCAAATCGTACTCACTGATACCTTACGATTCTTGGCTTTTCGGAAAGATAACATTCAATTTATTTTTCCCTTTTTTACCCGGTGTTCCAGATAAAGATCTATTCGGCAATTGGGGATTCAAAATGGTTTCTGAAACTGACGAAAAAGTTCATCTCTTAGCAACACCAAAGAAATCAACAACGAGAGACAAGATTACCTCCTGCGAATTGATTCTTCTTAAACCTGAAATGACATTGTATGCGATTAAACGTCATCAGATAGGTGGTAATTCCGCAACGGTTTATATTTTTACAAATGTAAAACGCAATCCCCCAAGACTCCCGTCTATTGATCTGAGTAACTATACTGAAAACAAACCTATTGGCCCCGAATAATTCTCAATGCAGTTCTACCCAGCACCAAGGAGTTACTTTTGATGAAGCATTATTTCAGTCGGCGTATTTGGTCCAATTCTTTATTCATTGCTACCCTGGTCGCTTCTACGATACTCTCGGCATCGAAATTGCATGCCGAGGATTCCTCCAAGGTTGCAAAGAATTCTGAACAGACACTGCGGGTGCTTTGTTACAACATTCATTACGGGCAAGGCAACGATGGCGTGTATGATGTCGCCCGATTGGCAGAAGTCATTAAACGCACAAAGCCCGATTTGGTGGCGTTGCAGGAAATTGATGTCCATGTCGAACGTTCCGGACGCGAGCATCAAATCCAGATGCTGGGAAAACTGACCGGCCTGCAAGCTCGCTTCGGTCCCACACAGCACTATGAAGGAGGACTGTTTGGCAACGGCGTGTTATCTCGGCTGCCCATTTTGGATGTTCTCATTCAACCGCTGCCTTACACCGAATCAACTCCCGAAAAAACAACTTACCCACGAGCTGCCATTGCAGTGACGGTAAAGTTGCCTGATGGAACGCCGCTGCGATTTATCAGCACTCACTTTCAACACAACATGCCTGAAGATCGCATTGCAGAAGCAAAAGCCATCAACAGACACTTCGCCAATCCAAACGATTTAACACCAACGATCCTGGCAGGCGACATGAACGCGAAGCCAGAAGCGGAGCCGATTTTGGAACTCAACAAAAAATGGATAAACGCCATCAATAAAGAAGCTGCCCCGACGGCCCCTTCAGGAACCCCAAGAAACCGCATCGATTACATCTTCTATCGCAATGCCCCGAACCTGAAACTGAAGCAAACAGAAGTCATCCCAGAAAAAATGGCCTCCGACCACCGCCCCGTCTTCGCCATTTTTGATTTGAAGAAACCATAAATTTGTAGGGTCTGCTGTGCGGACCAATGCAGAAAATAAATTTACCACAGAGACGCTGCGTAGCAACCCGAGGAATTGTTATCGCGGGTTATCTTGTCTCATCCTCGGGGTGCCTGCGGCACTCACACGACCCTGAACGGGATCGTATGAGCTACCCGGTGTTGATTCTTTAAAATCCAAAAGATGGGTGAAAACAATTACGTGAATGCGTATAAATCTCTTCCGAATTACAATAGCAGATATCCACGCATTGACTCCTGCAGTATAATGTAGGACCATTAATAGCGATGGCTATTTCTGTTGTGAAAAGCCTGGCGAGTTTTTTTTATCAGCCTCGTTCGCTAAAGTAGATATTTGAACTTTGAATTTCGTTTCTCATACATCCATCGCAGTAACATCATGACGCGTAAGTCTTTAATTACCCGAACCCTGTTATACTATTGGCAGACCAACTTGGCCGTGCTGCTGGGGGTCGCTGTCGGGACCGCGGTGATTGCAGGAGCTTTGATTGTTGGTGATTCTGTCCGGGACAGTCTCAGGCAAATGACATTGGATCGACTGGCAAATGTCGATTACGCGATCTCAAGTAGCCGCTTCTTTCGAGAAGAACTGGCTGAACAGTTTGAGCTTCAAGGAGCCATGTTTCCGGAATCTAAAACTTCTGAGAAGCCAGTTGTTGCCCCTGCGATTCTTGTTACAGCCACATTACAGTACGAAAACACGAAGATTGAAGCAGCTGAAAAGAGACTCTCTATTGCTGGGCGAGTGAATTTGATTGCGTGTGACCAGCGATTATGGAAAATGCTGCGAGGTGATGAAAATTCTCTGCCCGATGAACAAGGCATCGTATTGAATCAGCGAGTGGCATTACAGTTGGGAGTTGAGGTTGGCGAGCAGATTGAATTGTTCGTGAATGTGCCTTCGACGATCCCGCAGGAATCACTGCTTGGTAAACGCGATGTCGATGAATTGATGGTCGAAATTCCGTTGACTGTCACCGCGATTGTGGAATCAAAGACAACACTGGGGCGTTTTTCGCTTCAGCCGAATCAGCAATTGCCTTTGAATGCGTATGTTAATCTTGATCGATTACAAAGTGAACTCGATCTGGAATCACAGCCCGCTTCACCCAGAAACCGTATCGCCAAGCCGGCTCGCGTGAATGCTTTGTTGATCGCAGATGCTTATCCGAATGACCTCAATGAATCAGCGGTAAAAGAACTGACTTCGCGGCCCAATGCAATCTTGCAGAATTTGTTGAAGCTGGAGGATCTGCATCTTCGTTTGATTGAATCTCCCTCGAACAAATACTTTTCACTCGAATCGGAACGCATGATTCTTGAGCGACCCGTTTCGCAGTTGGGGAAAGAAGTGGCGGCGAACAGTTCGCAGGAATCTTCTTCGGTTTTAGTTTATCTGGTCAATGAAATCAGTAACGCTAAAAATCCCGAAAAGTTTTCAATGTACAGCATCGCAGCCGGGATCAACTTCGCGGCTGCGCCTCCATTTGGGCCGTTTTTAGATCCTCANAATCAACCAGTCACGCAACTTGCNGCTGGTGAANTCGCGATNAACAGTTGGTTGGCGAAAGACCTGGAAGTAGNCGTTGGCGATGAAATTGCAATCAANTATCACGTGGTCGGTTCACGAGGGGATCTGCCTGAANTTGAGAAGAAGTTCAAAGTCGGGGCTGTGCTTCANCTCGCTGATTCCCCTGCCAGTGACCCCGGACTCACCCCTTATGTCGAAGGCATTACCGACGCCAAAAGTCTGACNGANTGGAAGCAACCGTTCCCCATGGATATATCACGCATCACAGATCGTGATGAGTTGTACTGGGACGAATACAAAACAACTCCNAAATTGTTTATGAATCTGAAGGAATCGCAGGAGCTTTGGCANAGCCGATATGGAGANACGACATCGGTNAGAATCGCCTCAGAANTCAGACCAGCCATTACAGCAGTCCGTAGANGAATATCGCANGCAGCTTTTGGNANNNNTACCGGTGANTCAACTCGGGTTGACTGTTCTTCCCGTGAAGTATCAAGGATTACTGGCTGCACGCGGGACGACTGACTTTACCGGTTTATTTATTGGCTTCAGCTTTTTTGTGATCGCAGCAGCTGCGGTACTCATCGCGTTATTATTTCGCCTGGGGATTGAAACCCGTGTTCGGCAAATGGGTCTGTTCTCTGCTTTGGGATTCTCTGCACGTAGCATTCATCAAATATTGTTGACCGAGGGATTAATTGTTGCGGTTTTAGGGACGGCTGCCGGCTTGTTCCTGGCCGTGGGTTACGGCAACCTCATGATCTACGGATTGAAAACATGGTGGATTGGGGCGATCGGAACAAGTTTTTTAACCGTTANGGTGTCTCCTGTCAGCCTTGTGATTGGTGCAGTCATTTCTTTGGTTGTTGCAATCCCCGGGATGTGGTTGGGCGTGAGACAGATGCTAAAAATCAACCCGAAAGATCGTTTGCACGGCGTGGTGCTGGATGGGCAAACGATGCAATTNCAACGGCAAGCCACTCGTACCAGAATACGCGTGGGTGGCAGCTTTCTGGCTGTCGCTGTTTTGGCGATGCTGGCAGTGATATTAAAAGTAACTCCTTCCAGCGAAGCCTTTGGCGGGTTCAATTGGTATATTGTCAGTTTCTTTGTTGCGGGAATTTCTTCGCTGACTGGTTTATTGATGCTTTATTCGGTTCTCTTAAATCAATTGAAACAGGGGGTTATTCGAGGTCGTGGGTTATCTGCCAGCTTTGCATTAGGGATACGAAACACAAGCCGAAACCGACAGCGAAGTGGCGTGACTGTCATTCTGGTNGCTTTTGCAACATTCGTCGTTGTGGCGGTTGCAGCCGGAAAACAGAATCCGACAAACACACTTCCCGATTTTCATTCCGGCAACGGAGGATTTTCGCTCGTCGCAGAATCTGCGCGACCTTTGTTATACGATTTAACAACTGCCGCCGGTCAGAAAGACCTGGGTTTGAGCGGGACAGATGCTCAACCGATTCGCGAGCTGTTCAGCCAGATAAAAATGGTTTCTTTCCGAGTTCGACCAGGTGAAGATGCGAGCTGTTTGAATCTGTATCAAACACGCCTGCCCACAATTCTTGGTGTGCCCGAACAGATGATTCAACGGGGAGGATTTTTGTTTGCAGATACTCCTGGAGAAAATCCGTGGGAGTTACTGCGAGGCAAAACCGAAAGCGGAAATATCCCGGTGATGGGAGACATGAATTCATTGCAATACTCAATACATAAAGCGATAGGAGAGTCCATCGAATTGCCTGAAGAAATCGAATCCACAGGTCAGATGCAAGTGGTTGGTTCTTTGGGAGGATCTGTTTTCCAGGGTGTGCTTTTGATGTCGGAAGAAAATTTCCTGGAGCTGTTTCCTAACATCTCTGGCTTCAATTATTTTCTGATTGAATGTGATCCTACTCAGAATGAAACGATCTCACAAGTTTTGGAAACTCGGCTCATCTCACTGGGGTTTGATGTCGAACCTGTCGGCAAACGTCTCGAAAACTTTCTCGCTGTTCAGAACACGTATCTTTCGACGTTCCAGGCACTCGGGGGCTTAGGGTTACTGTTGGGTACATTTGGGTTAGGAACGGTGATGCTACGAAATGTTTTAGAACGTCGCAGCGAATTGGCCTTGATGCGAGCAATCGGGTTTAGCAACAAAATGCTGGCGGTGATGGTACTGGCCGAAAACGCCTGGTTACTATTGCTTGGCTTGATGATTGGATCGGTTTGCGCTCTGATTGCGATGACACCTCAAATATTAAGTCGCGGAGCTGATGTGCCCTGGCAGAGCGGTGGGTTATTGCTGCTCGGCGTGTTTGTAACCGGAATGCTGGCAGCGATGCTGGCGGTTATTGAAGCTGTTCGCACACCAATCCTGGCAACTCTTCGCAGTGAATAAAGAGAACCTCTAAAAATTGTACTCCAGAGCTTCCTGAAGACAGCTTGATGATAAAGTTTAGTCATAAAAAGGTTTACCCCCCCNCTCTCTAACTCTCCTTGGCAAGGGGGAGAACCAATTAATATAAGTCNGCTGAAACATCAGACCGTGTTTTGATAGCATTTCGTAAAGGACAATTATAAAAGTGAGCGAATTTCAGCACGCACCCTCTGCTTTGATCACCGGAGGCACCAGCGGGATTGGACGTGGGATTGCCTTGGCGCTCAGCGATGCCGGCGCAAATGTCATTGTCACCGGAGTGACCGACCAAGAGGTTCAGCAATTTGATGCTGCCGGCAGAAATATTCGTGCATTAAAACTGGATGTTACTGATGAGCAACAGATTGATCAAATTGTTTCGTCGCTCGATCAACTGGAAATTCTGGTGAACTGTGCAGGCATCATTCTTCGCGACAAACAAGAGCACTCTCCGGATCAGTTCTCGCATGTGATCGATGTGAATTTGACTGGGACAATGCGAGTGTGCTATGCCTGTAAACCTTTGTTGGATAAGCAGGGGGGAAGCGTGGTCAACATGGCATCGATGCTTACTTTTTTCGGCAGCGGGGTTGCTCCGGCTTACAGTGCCAGCAAAGGAGGAGTTGCTCAGTTGACCAAATCGTTGGCAATTGCCTGGGCCCAGGATGGCATTCGCGTCAATGCAGTAGCCCCAGGTTGGATTAAAACGCCAATGACCCAGCCGTTGGTTGATAACCAGCAGCGAAGTAACACGATTCTGAATCGAACACCGATGGGTCGTTGGGGATCGCCGGCTGATGTTGCAGGAGCAGTTGTTTTTTTGTGTTCTTCTTCGGCCTCTTTTATCACCGGAGTCGTCTTACCCGTCGATGGTGGATATTCTATTTCATAAAACGAATTACATATTCTTAGCATTAAGATCAGGGAACCTCTATGAATTCAAAGGGAGCACAGACATTCCTGTCTGTGTCGTTTGAGCAGGTCTTCAATTCCAGGCAGACAAGAATGTCTACCCTCCGCTCACATTGTTTTTTGAATTAATAGAGATTCCCATCACAGGAAACTTTTCGATGACCGATACATCAGCATTGAATTATGGCGTAGGCGACATCGTCACCAATGCCATCCCGGAAGACGAACAGATGTGGGTGCCTCAAGCAGAAAATATTTGGTTTCGCCCGTTGATGTTTGATACCGTCAGCGGGCAGTGGGTGAATTTACTTCGGGTCCGGCGATCGGGAGTTCTCAGCCGTCACCGGCACCCGGCACCAGTTCATGGTTATGTGATCAAAGGATCGTGGCGTTACCTCGAACATGACTGGATCGCAAAAGAAGGCATGTACGTCTTCGAACCGCCCGGCGAAATTCACACACTCGTCGTTGATGATGACGTCGAAGAAATGATTACCTTGTTCCACATCAGCGGCGCATTAATCTATTTTGACGAGAACGACAAACCGTGCGGCTATGACGATGTGCACACCAAAATTGAAATGTGCAGGCAGCATTACGCCAAGACAAACCTGGGCACCAAATATTTCGAACAATTCATTCGCTAGAGAAACTAGTATTTTGATTAAGGTTTAATATCAGTCACCTTGGCGAGATTTTGAAGTCCCGATTGGCAACAAACGAAAACGGGTAGATTTTATTTTACCACAGAGGCACAGAGAACACCGAGTTAAAAAATAGCAGTAAAACACTCAGTATAACCCCAGGGGAATACCGTCTCGTTTTGCGATGAAATTAGACTCACTTGAGTTTTTCTCTGTGACCTCCGTGGCTCCGTGGCTCCGTGGCTCCGTGGCTCCG
>JAESQE010000108.1 GCA_016765335.1 Planctomycetaceae bacterium | reverse complement strand
CTGCCCCTACGCAGCTGTCAAACACCAGCAGTTGCCAATTTACGGATTGCAGTTTCACCCTGAAGTCACACACACCGAACAAGGGGGGCAACTTCTGGCAAACTTTGTCCTGAATGTCTGTGGTTGCAAAGGGAGTTGGCAAATGTCTTCCTTGATTGATCGAGAAATCAATTCAATCCGCGAACGAGTTGGCGATGCACAAGTAATTTGCGGTTTATCCGGCGGAGTCGATTCTTCGGTTGTTGCAGCTCTACTTTATCGAGCACTTGGTTCTCAACTATCTTGTATTTTTGTTGATAACGGTTTGCTTCGCAAAGGGGAATCAGATTCCGTTCGCAACCAGTTTCAGGAACATTTCAAAACCGATCTGCATGTTGTTGATGCCAGCGAGCTGTTTCTTACGGAATTGGCAGGCGTTTCAGATCCACAGAAAAAACGAAAAATCATCGGCAAGCTGTTCATCGATGTTTTCCGCAAAGAAGCCGAATCAATTAAAAATGCACACTTCCTGGCACAAGGAACATTGTACCCGGACGTGATCGAATCGGGTGCCAATAAAGATGGCCCAGCTGCCACCATCAAATCCCATCACAATGTGGGCGGATTACCTGAAGAACTTGGTTTCGAATTGATCGAACCGCTGCGGGATCTGTTCAAAGACGAAGTTCGAAAAATGGGACTGGAACTCGGTTTACCCGAGCAACTCATTTGGCGACACCCCTTCCCGGGTCCAGGTCTTGCAGTGCGATGCCTGGGAGAAATTGTCCCTGAACGATTGCATGTCCTGCGAGAAGCTGATGCGATCATGCTTGATGAATTGAAGACATCGGGTTGGTATCACAAAGTTCAACAGGCATTTGTGGTTTCGCTGCCGGTTCAAAGTGTGGGTGTCATGGGAGACGGACGGACTTACGAGCATGTGCTGGCTCTTCGAGCTGTCAACACCGACGATTTCATGACCGCAGATTGGTCGAAGTTGCCCTATGAATTGTTAGAGAGTATTTCCACTCGCATCACAAATACAGTCGCCGGGGTGAACCGCATCGTTTACGATATTAGTTCCAAACCACCGAGCACAATTGAATGGGAATAATACCGTATATCAGGCAGGCGAGCCGGGGGTGTTAACCCCCTGGTTACGATGCACAATCATGATCAGCAAATCATATCGATAATTAACAGTTCAACATGCGAAACCAACCAGGGCCATCACTGACCCGGCTCGCCTGTAAAATTTGAAACAAAATAGAGGATTAATCGTGAGTAAAGATAAAGTAGTTTTGGCTTACAGTGGTGGTTTAGATACTTCTGTTCTTGTTGGATGGTTGCAAGACAAAGGATACGAAGTTCATTGTTTGTATGTGGATGTCGGTCAGCCGTGCGAAGATCGTAAAGCGATCATGCAAAAGGCGATTGATATTGGAGCTGCTTCTTCAGAGATTGCCGATGTTCGCGAAGAGATGTGCAGAGATTTTGCTTTTCCCGTTTTGCAATGGCAAGCCAAATACGAAGGCATCTACCTTCTGGGAACATCCATCGCACGCCCCATCATTTCGAAGGCTTGCCTGGAAAGAGCACGCGAAATCGGAGCTGTTGCGATTGCGCATGGAGCCACCGGAAAAGGAAACGATCAATGTCGATTCCAACTTGCAGCCGAAGCCCTGGACCCAACAGTCAAAATGATTGCNCCCTGGAGAATGCAGGAATTTCGCGATCNGTTCCCCGGCAGAACCGAAATGCTGGCTTACTGTGCAGAGAAAAATATTCCCGTCAAAGCGACCGCATCCAAACCATACAGTTCAGATGAAAACTGCTTGCATATCAGTTACGAAGCTGGCAGCCTGGAAGATCCGTTAGTGGATGGCGTGCAAGTCATCGATTTTGGGATGACCGTTTCCCCGCAGGAAGCACCGGATGAAGAAGTCTTCCTGAAAATTGGATTTGAATCTGGCGTGCCTGTGACTATCGATGGAGTCAAGAANTCTCCATTTGAAATGATCACTGAATTGAACGAAGTCGCTGGCAAGCATGGTGTGGGACGAATCGATATTCTGGAAAACCGTTATGTCGGGATGAAATCTCGCGGAGTGTATGAAGCCCCTGGAATGACAGTACTTTATACTGCTCATTTGGCGATGGAAGGTATGACACTCGACCGGGATTTGACACATCTTCGAGAACGTCTCTCGCCAGAAGTGGCTGAAATGGTTTATTATGGGTTCTGGTACACCGCGAAGATGGATGCTTTAATGGCATTTATTAAAGAAACCCAGAAGCCTGTCACCGGCGAAGTGACTGTTGCATTATACAAAGGAAATTGCAGAGTCGCAGGTTGGTCGAGTCCAACAAGTCTTTACGTCGATGAAATTGCCAGCATGGAAGGTGGCGGTTCCTATAATCAGGATGACGCAGAAGGCTTCCTGAGAATTCTGGGACTTCCACTTCGAGTACAAGGTTCAGTTCGTCCTCGAAAGTGGTAAACACTGGCTGTGATCAAAGTAATGATTCAACAGACTCGTTTAACGACATCGCGACTTAACAATCTGTGAGATACCATTTTTGATGCCTCACCCAGCGTAGCCGGAATCAAACACGAGGAAATAGAATAAACCACGGAGACACAGAGGTCACAGAGAAAATTTAGACGATTCTACTTCATCGCAGAATGAGACGGTATATCTATTGAGTTATACTGATCTGTCTGGCAGCATCTTTTTTAACTCGGTGTTCTCTGTGTCTCCGTGGTAAATATTATCTGCCAGCTTCACTTGTTCCCTATTGGGATTTTGAAAGCGGGTGAGGCAGCTGACATTTAACATTCGTTGGACTAGTAGGCTGGGTCGTGACCCAGCAATAAATAGGTCAATTGCGTTTCAAATTGCCCCAGCTTGAATCTGTTTGAATCAACAAGGAACCTGAGCTTGCGTAACCAGCCACATTCCCAATGGCAGGTCATCGATTCCACAGCCAACCAACGCGATGAAGCGTGGGATCTGGATCGCAGGACCGGTTTGCGCACCGCTGCACTTTGGCTGGGAGTTTGCCTGCTACTATCGCTGATCGGACTGCGACTGTACGACGTAAAAGCAAATCATCAAAGTGATTTTCTGGAAAATGCGAATCCCACAACAGAGCAAACCGAACCGATCCCTGCAATGGATGGGCAGATTTTTTCCAGCGATGGTCTACTGCTGGCTTATGATGATCAAATTTTGGGACTCGCGGTTCATTATCGCTGGCTGGAATCGCCACCCAATCCTCGCTGGTGGAAACAGCAAGCCAGAAAACGTCTTAAAAAATCAGAGCACCATAATCCGCAAGCTTTAGAGCAGGCACAAGCCGAAGTTTTGGAACAGCAAGAAAAGTTATGGAAACGCCTGTCTCTTCTCAGCGGCCTCACTGTTGAGCAAATAGCAGAAAAACGGCAATCCATTCAAAAACGAGTCGAGCGTATTGCAAAGGCAGTCCAAAAGAATCAGCAAGCCCGACTGGAAACGATTTCAGAAACAAACGATTCCGATTCCACCGAAAAATCGATCTGGTTCAAAATCTGGGAACTTGCCAAAAGCGAATTGACGCAGCCGCCGCGACGCACGAACAAAGACCCGATCATCATTCGTGAAGAACTCGATTACCATCGATTAATCGAACAGCTATCCACGGAAGATGTAGCAGAGGTCGAATCTCATCGCGCAGATTACCCGGGAACACTTATTGTCACAAAAACCAGCAGGGTGTATCCCAAAGGTTCGTTTGCAGCTCATGTGATCGGAATTCGCCGAGAAATTCGTGATGATCAGATCCAAAAACGAAAAAAAGAACTGCAAACAGATGACCCTCTTTCGTATCAACCCGGAGATCGCCTGGGGCAGTTTGGTGTCGAAAGAACTTATAACATCACGCTGCGGGGGCTGGCTGGTTCGCGGACACTCAAAAGAAACAGACGNGGCGAAATTCTTGAAAAAACAACCACTCGCGATTCCCGATCCGGAAATAATCTTGTGCTTACGTTGGACAGCAGGCTACAGGAAACCGCCGAAGAATTACTGGATCAATTGATTCCGGTCGAACAGTCGCTGGTCCCGCCTTTGCCGCTGGGGCAACCGAGCCAGGAAAAACCAGAACCAGTCGGAGGAGCAATTTTAGTCATGAATGTTCATTCGGGTGAACTGCTGGCTGCTGCCTCTGCTCCCAGGCCAAATCTTTCACTCATGAGTTCGGGAGATGCAGCTTATTGGAAACAGATTAATGGAGATAATCGCTCGCCACTGCTTTCGAGAATCACACAAATGACATTTGCGCCCGGGTCTACTTTCAAACCATTAACAGCGATCGCGTTATGCGAATCGCAAGGAATCCCAATCGAGCCGTTTGATTGTCAAGGTTTTTTAGATACTCCTAACAGTCATCGTTGTAACATTTTTCGCATTGCAGGGGTTGGACACGGGGAGATTAATCTGGTTAATGCACTCGCAAGATCCTGTAATGTCTATTTCTTTAATGCTGCTCGAAAAATGGGGCCTGAGAATTTAGTCTCCTGGTGCAAAGAGTTCGAATTCGGACAGTCCACCGCAGTTGACCTCCCGTTTGAAAGAAGCGGTCACATCCCGTCTCCTGCTGATAACAATCCGGAATCGAATTATCATTGGTATCCGGGAGACAATTTGGGGGTCGCGATTGGGCAAAGCTATTTATCCGTGACGCCACTTCAAATGGTCAAGCTCATTGCAGCTATTGCCAACGGGGGAGAGTTGGTCAACCCGCATGTTGTCAGTCGTATTCAGCCTGGTGAAGAGAACGACCAATTAGCATTAGATCAACTGGCAGTCCCAGAGAAACCTTCCCGCAGACTGCCAATTTCTCCGGGTGTCTTAGCAGAAATCCGCGAAGGACTTCAGCAAGCGGTAGAATCTACTGGCGGGACCGCTCATAAAACTGTGGCGATGAAACAGGTAGCTATCGCAGGGAAAACCGGAACCGCTCAAACCGGATTAGATCGTCCGTCTCACGCCTGGTTTTTCGGTTATGCCCCGGCTGAGAATCCACGATATGCATTTGTTGTACTTTTAGAACAAGGCGGATCAGGCGGCACCGACGCAGGCCCAATTGCCAAAAAAATAGTCCAACGCCTCCTCGAACTCAACTTGATCGAATCTCAACAACAAACGGTAAATACCATCTCATTAAATTGAGTAACCTTTACCGGCAAATACTCAATACCAGCCTGGTACGCCAGCGAGAAATCGTGGTACGCAATAGCGTATCCTACTACGGAACTCACGATCAATTTTGACTGTATTCGTATTCATGAGTGAGTTATAGCGAATTCGTAAAATCAATAAGAGACACGAAACCGCAGTAACTTGAAAAATTCACAACCTGACAGCGGCCCCTACACGATTCACTGTCTGAAAGAAACGAGTAAACGCGACGATGCCGAATCAAGAATCTTCATCAAATTCTGAGCCTTTAAGCGTGCAGGAATTGCAGCGAATGATCCAGGAGATGTTTGGTCATAAAGATCAAAAACGTGGGATCGATGGCACGTACATGTGGTTCATGGAAGAAGTCGGCGAACTGGCAGGTGCACTGCGTGCGTTTGATGGTGCAGATCCACAAAAGCGGGAAGAATTGCAAGGCGAATTTGCGGACGTTTTGGCCTGGCTGGTCACATTAGCCAACCTCAGCGGGATCGATTTGACTCAAGCGGTACGAAAGAAATACATCACCGGTTGCCCTCGGTGCGGCAAAGATGTTTGCCAGTGTCAGCTGTCAAAGAAACCTTAAACGACCTGTAATAACAGCCAGGCAATCGGTTTCCAGAAAGTTAGTCAAATCGGGTCTGGTATGTTATAATTGATTTTGTGGCGATACACATATCGAATAGTTTTTTTAGCAGATGGAACAGCAAGTCTTATTCAAATGACAACGATTAAACGCAACCCAACTCGAAAAGTCAGTATTGGCAGCATCGCCATTGGAGCAGGAAATCCGATTGCGGTTCAAAGTATGACTGCAACGAAAACGCCCAATGTTGATGCGACAGTCGAACAGATTCAGCAACTTTCAAAAGCTGGAGCTGACATTATTCGTATCGCTGTCGACAGTAAAAAAGATGCAGCTGCCTTGAAGGAAATTGCAGCCCAGGTCGATGCGAATCTTTCGGTTGATCTCCAGGAAAATTATCGACTGGCCAGCGTTGTGGCTCCGCACGTACAAAAGCTTCGTTACAACCCCGGGCATTTATATCATCACGAACGCGACAAACCCTGGCAAGAGAAAGTTGAGTTTCTTGTTCAAACTGCTCGTGAACACGATTGTGCAATTCGTATCGGCGTGAACTGTGGCTCGGTTGATCCGGAAAAAGTCAATAAATACGATCCCAAAGATTCGATTTCCCCGATGCTGGAATCTGCATTGGAACATTGTCGTTATCTTGAATCACTCGACTTTGAGCGTTTCTGTGTTTCCTTGAAAGATTCTGATCCACGAAAAGTAATCGAAGTCAATCAGCGATTCGCCGAGCAACGCCCGGATATCCCGTTGCATCTGGGAGTGACCGAAGCCGGGATGCCTCCCGAGGGTGTCATCAAAACCCGGATGGCATTCGAGCAAATCATCGGACATGGAATCGGCGACACAATTCGCGTTTCTTTGACTGTTCCCAACAACCGCAAACACGAAGAGATTGAAGCTGGACGAAGCATTTTGAATGATATCGCAGCTGGACGCGTGCGTTCTGTTGTCGATTTCAACACCAACGAGTTGAATATTATCAGTTGCCCGAGCTGTTCTCGAGTTGAAAACGAAGCCTTTGTCGATTTGGCTGCTCAGGTCAAAGAAATGTCTGCTTACGCAAAACCGTATGCTCTGACCATTGCTGTAATGGGTTGCAGGGTCAACGGCCCCGGCGAAACCGATGATGCAGATTTGGGTTTATGGTGTGCGCCAAATTTCGTCAATCTCAAGAAAGGGACCGAATCATTGGGAGCCTATCCCTACGATGAAATCCTTCCACGGCTCAAACAAGAACTCGATGCGTTGATCGCAACCAAGCAAAGTTAATTGTTGGCAACCATGCCTGCGAAAGCACCAGAGTTCTTACTGGCCCTACTCATCTGGCTGAATATTGGTATGGAATTTCATTGACCTTTATTGATGGCTGCTGCTGCGACGGTGCCAATTCTTCCCGCGATTGCATTGACCGAACCTTTTCCATCAGGATGCACTCGGTTGCTGAGNAAGATCACAAACAGCTGTTGCTGGGGATCGATCCAAAAAGATGTGCCAGTGAATCCGCCATGCCCAAATGCATGTTTGGAGAATAGATCGCCTCGATTGGAAGAATAAGCAGATCGCTTATCCCAGCCCAGAGATCGCAAACCACCTGGGACTTTCACATCAGCTGTCATCAATCGCACGGTTTGAGACTGCATGACGGTTACACCATTCAATGATCCTTTGTTGATTAGCATCTGAGCAAAGATCGCCAAGTCATTCGCAGTCGAAAAGAGGCCTGCATGACCTGCAATTCCATTGAGTGCAAATGCTCTGGGGTCATGCACTTCGCCTTGCATCCATTTATCATTTCTCTTTTGCGTAACGGCTGCTCTTTTTTGCAGTGAGGAATTTGGCAAGTACCCGGTCTCTCGCATCCCCAAGGGGGCAAAGAGATTCTGTTGTGAATACTCATGAATATTTTTTCCTGTGACACGTTCTACAATTTCTGCCAATTCGATGAACCCGACATCCGAATAACGAAATTGTGTACCCGGTTCGTAAATCGGTTTCAGTTCATGAATCAACCGAAAGGCTTCAGCGGGGCCGTTTTTGTAATCGCGAATGGAATTGTCAGGCGTGAGTCCGCTGACGTGGGTCAGCAACTGTTTGACGGTGACATTTTCCTTGCCATTGACTCCAAATTCTGGAATGTATTTTGCAACCGGGGCGTTCAGATCGATCTGCTTTTTTCCCACCAGTGTCATAATACTTGTTGCAGTTGCAATCGGCTTGGTGAGCGAAGCTAAATCGAAAACAGTATCGATCTGCATTGCAACTTTTTGTGGCTGGAGCTGCAAGTATCCGAAAGCTTTATGATAAACAACGTGTCCCTGATACCCCACGAGCACAACTGCTCCAGGCATCTTACCCCGGGCAAGTCCCTGTTCAACAATTTCGTCGATGATGCTAAGTCGCTGTGAATCCATCCCCAGTTCAGCAGGCTTGCTGGCAGGTAACGAATACGACCTTTGTGGCTTGTTTGCTTGTGGTTCGTTTGCCTGGCTGCTGCCAAGTCCAAGCAATGGAATCAATAGTACGGCAGAAGTTATCAAACGAAACATAGTAGCTTTCAATCCGTTAACGAAGTTTAGGGAAGCTTTGAAAATTGAATCCCAGAGTTTCTTGAAGACAGTTTAGTTGTAAAATAGAAGCTAAAAACCCCCTCTAACTCCCCCTTCGTAAGGGGGAGAACCAATTATTAGAGGAAACCCCTAATAAAAGCGATTTGGGCCAGTGGTGCCTTTGCCTGGCAGTGTCTCTTAGGGGCAAGATGCCTTGTTTACCGCCAACTGGCCATCGGGAACAGACTCCAGAACAGGTAGGCAGCCGGGCCTGTGTATAAAATACTGTCTAAAACGTCGAGCATGCCGCCAAAGCCGGGCATGAGTGTTGCAGAATCTTTTTTTCCGACATCCCTTTTAATGAGAGATTCGCACAGATCGCCAATCAAGCCAACTGTTCCAATCACAATTCCATACAGAACAGCTAACGGCCACGGGCAGGGCCGCCAGGATTCATCAAAAAGACCGGGCATATACGTCAACCACAGCCAGGCAAACAATGCAGAAAACAAGACCGCTCCCCGTGCCCCCCACCAAGTTTTACCGGGGCTTAATTTCGGGCTTAATTTCTTTCGGCCCCAAAGTCTTCCCAGCGTGTANGCCCCAATGTCTCCCCCTTTGGTGACAATAATCAAAGAGCCAAGTACAAGGTAACCTGCTTCTGCACCGGCGACCCAGCGAAGTTGAGCCGTCATGCTCAGAAAGACTCCAATATAAACGACAATCAGAATTTCGGAGCTCAGCGTTTCCATACTCTGGCCCGGCTTTTCAAAATTGATCGCTGAGACTAAAAACAGCACCATTACAACAAGACTGAAAGCCAGCATTGTTGGGCCCAAATAGGAAAGCTCAGCTGCTTCGGTGACGCCAATTCCCATCGGTTTTAGCCAAGTCGCAGCAACAATAAAAAGTGCTCCCAGGCAGCACAGCCAATAGCGAGGATAAAATGAACGCGTGCGAAGCAACAGCGTCATTTCCCAAGTGCCTCGAATCGTAAGAAACAGGCACACAATTAACAAAACCGGGGCTTGTCGACCGATCAGATGATCCCAGTAAAAAAGTCCCACAAACAAAGAAATTAAGAGGGGGGCCAAGATCAATCGCCAGCTTAAATTACCAATCCGCGATTTCTTTTCTGAAAGGGAATGTTCCATAAGTGATCAACATCGCAAACTATGAACAAAGACACAGAACACGGGCAGAAGAGCCAGTTGATGAAAGGTAACGCATTCGCAGCAGAATAACACCCCTGAGCAAGGTTATAATAATCGCTGTTCAGTGTGATGCAATCGAGAAAGGGGTTCGCAACCCCAGCATCTAGCCACAATAAACCTGCGATGCGTGATCGATCGTGGTCTACCGTTTGGGAGGGCGAGGCTCCCGCCGAGCCATATTTGATTGCATGTCTCTAAGACAATTTGGTTCCGCAGGAGCGTTACCCTCCCGGGTTGCGATGTGGAAAAATACACAACCTGCCACCGGAGTGAGTTTTCCAGGATCGACCAGGGAAAATCTAACGCGAGAACAAATAGGCGAATGCGTATTATCTGTCCTTAAACTTCAGGTGCCCGTAAAGAGTTTCACCTTTGCGAAGAATGAAGAATTTCAGCGGATTGAAGGTGTTGAGCTTGGGATGATCCATTACAAAAGTGATGTTTTCATCATTGACCGTTTCCCACACATTCAGACCAACCAAGATGTCTGCATTTCGAATTCCACTTTTGGCAGCAGGGCTGTTTGGGCGAACTGCTTTGACGATCATCCCCCCTCGATAGCGTGGGCCAACTTTCCCTTTTTGCGACTCTGGAAGCTTAGCCAGTTTCATTCCTAAAACATCCCAGGCAGAATCGTCTTCATAGCTGACCGTTTTTGTTCGCTTAGAAGATTTCATTGCCGCAACAGAGTTTGAATGTGATGTTTGAGTCAAAGAAAGCATCAACTCTTCTTTGACTCCATCTCGCATGACAACACAAGGGATGGAGTCGGGATCGCGACCCAAAAGTGAACGTTCTAAATCGACAGCATCGACGATGGCAGTTTGACCGATGTGAGTAATCACATCTCCCGTTTCAAATCCCGCTTTATCCGCAGGGCTTCCCTTGGCAACATGAGCAACAATTAATTCCTTAACAGAAGCACTCTTCTTGTCACGAGTTGCCAGACCATGATAATTTTGGTCGAGGATTTGGATGTTAAAAATCTGAGAAATGAGAACACGAGCTTCGTCGATTGGAATCGCAAACCCGATACGCTGGGCACCGGCCCGGATTGCGACATTGATTCCGATGACTTCCCCATTAAGATTCAGCAGCGGGCCGCCACTGTTCCCAGGGTTGATGCTGGCATCGGTCTGAATAAGATTTTTATATTTTTGATTTTCGTCGACCTCAACATCACGAGACAATGCACTGACAATTCCTGAAGTGACAGTATGCACGTAACCAAAAGCATTCCCGACTGCAATCACCGTTTCGCCCAGCATCAGATCAGAGGAAGTTCCAAATGGCATCACTTCCAAATCTGGATTGCCATCGATTTTAATAATGGCCAAATCGTGTTTGCGATCAAAGTTGATGACATGAGCAGGATAACGGCTGCCATCAACCAAAGAAACTTCCAGGGAATCGACTCCTACAATTACGTGGTTGTTGGTCACGACATATCCGCGTTCATCGAACACGATGCCGGTCCCCATTCCGTTGATTTTCCCGTGCTTGGTTGTGCCAAAAATTGTATTGGAATTGTTAGCTGTCTTGACAGTATGAATATTGACAACAGCTCTTTTGGCACGCTG
>JAESQE010000107.1 GCA_016765335.1 Planctomycetaceae bacterium | reverse complement strand
CCCTTCGTAAGGGGGAGAACTAATTTTTAGGGGTTCTCTTTATTCGATTGTAGGCTTGGAGTATTTAGGCCGGGAATTCCGGGCGAGTGTACCCGAGCGATAACTTCGAAGCATTTTCAGCAGCGAGCGTTCCAGTTCCTTCTCGCGAATGGAAGCTGTTCGCTGATTTACGCCGGTTTGCTGTGCCAATTGTTGCATTGTATCCAGGCCGGTTTGAGAAGTAGCCATCGATTTACTTAGATCGATCAATAGAATCGATTGAGCAATCCCCTGTTGCTGTTTGCGAACTTGCCAGCGTTGTTTGAGCACTTCCAGAAGCGTATTGGTGTGATCGAATCGATCAGCAACTGACATCGAACATTCCTCTTCGGCAAGTAGTTCTAGTGCACGATGAATGCTGCGAACAGATCGTTGTCGTGAGTCGCCGAAGTGTATCGTGTGAAGTAAATGGTTCAATTCTGCATCGGGGCGAGGAGGATCACATCGCTGATACAACTTGGCGAGTTCCGGGTGCGCGTAGTAGCTGATCAGTGGATCGAACGGCTCAATAAATGATTCGACTTCCAGCAGGTCATTCGCAGTGAATGATTCTTTTTTGTTGACAGCCCCGAGTGCTTTAAAATATTTGAGACGGCGGTTATCTTCCGGATCTATTTTTCGCTGCAAACCTTCCCCTTTGACAGGGACAACGACGGATCGTGGTTTATCAACAAGGCGTTCCTGGACGGTCTTTCGATAAACCCAGAATTGGTCGGGATGGTTTCGTAATACTTCCCGGCAAGCTGTGACATCGGAAAGGCGTCTGACAATTTGATCGACTTCTTTATCCTCTTGGTAATGATTGAGTAGTCGCTGAGAATGATTAGCCAACGCAAGTCGAACCTGGGTCCATTTGTTTGACCATCGCATCATCTCAACAGAAAGACCAAACGAACCGGTTCCCTGCCAAATCGAACAGTCACTGGCATCTTTGAGCACTTCGATTTGATCGATATCGAATCGACCCAGATTCATTGCAACAGACCAGTCCCAGCCAATACGTGCCAGCGAACGTCTTACATGAGGCGATGAAATTCGAGTAATCAAACCTTCGCCAAGAACATCTTCCTTCTGAGCGGCTGCAATAAACAGCATTTCGCCCGGTGCGGTATCAAAAGTGGTGACATAACCAAAAGCTTTACGCATCGTCTTCGATAAACTGGCAAGAGCTTCCGGACCGTAATCGGAGTAGACAAACCGCTGGCTATACAAGCCATGTTCGGCCAGCAGCTTTTCGATACGTTGATAGTGCGACAGATCGTACCCCGAGGCATTGGAGTAGATGGCTGAATGCCCTGGCGAATCGATAATGACATCGAACTTCTGAGTCATACGGCGAATTGCCAGCGCGGTGATCTCTGCTTTGATTTGCATGCGATCGTCGTTGAGCAGGTCTGCAAGAGTTGAGGCCAATTCGCCGCTTTGGGCTTGTTGCAAAATTCCTGGATCAGACTCTACGCAAACGACATTCATAACCGGGTATTCAAGAGTTGTCTGTAATGCGAGACCACTTTCCATACCCAATAGCAGCACTTTACGCGGAGCAGGATGAATTGACATCGGCAGAACAGAACTGAGTAACGCCGCTGTTGGTTGCGGGACCAGATTGTCATTCGTGCTGATTCGACCAGCCGGGATGCCGTTTCTTCTCAGTTGAATGTGCTGGCCCTGATGTTTCCACAAACTGAGAGTGCCCCGCGGTGTTTCTTGAATAGAGAGTAGCCGTCCGTCATCCATTCCAGACAGATCCTGGATACTGGTACCGTTTCGCCACGCATTGAACGCGTGAGCCGAAAACAGAGCCTTTGTTGCGACACTGGGCTGGTATACTGAAAACAAGCCGAAGCTCATCAGGCAGCACAATGTCAGGCCTAACGGTTTCAAGTGTTGTTTGTAGAAAGCCTTACTGTTCGATGAATTGACATCGACAGTTGGAAAATCAGTCACGCAATAATATTCAAAGAACAAAGAAATCCCTGCCAGCGAAATCAGGCCAAGAATCAGTACAACGGGCAGTCCTGTTTGCAGGATGACCATGCCTGAGACTGCGTCACCAATCAGGAAGCAGCTCAAAGCTGACAGACGGAAGACCAGCGAGGTACTTGGCGAACGAGCAGTGTTCCATTTTTCTGATGCAGAAAGAATTCGCCCCAGGATCATTCCGACAGGCAGGAACAACGCGATGATTCCTAATTGTCTGAGGAAAATTGCGAGCACAGTTACAGAGACGGTTGCGGAAATTGCCAGGTAGGCTTGCATCCAAAGTGGAAACGCAAGTAATGCCAGGCTGAGCCAGGCAGTCAGATGCAAAACGTTAAGTTTTCGATTCAATAGATGCGAGCAGCTTAACCCAAGTAAAATGGCTGCGGCTGTTCCGTAGAACAGATGAGTCGATTCGGGCTGCAACTGACAAAGCACACGATACATCGCCGGGGTAAGCCAGCCTGCACAAATCGTAATCAGCCCCAGAAAAATCGGTGACGAAACAGGTTGGTTAACTGTTTTTGTATTCGAAGTTTCGCTATCCGGAATCACAGCTGAAATCTCAGAAGTAGCAGTTGACCGATACTTCAAGGGAATGTATCGCGATAAAAACTGTCGAACTAAAGCGAGTTGCGTGATGCACAATAACATCAGCAGGCTACTACTGACTGTTGCAGTAATGTAAACAGGAAAAGCCGGATTCAAACTCCATGTGAATACCCACAAACCGAGCGCACCGCCCAGGAAAACGGTAGAAGGGATCGCTTGGTGATTCCCGGTTGTCTTCTCCTGATTTGGTTGTGTTAATGATTGTGAACTGATGCGAACAGCGATCATAATCAACCCGAGTAGTCCCCCGTTGAGAACCGCAGCGGTGATTAGTCCAAATGTTTCACTGCCTTGAAGTAGCCCGGTGATGAATTGATCCCAACCCTGCCACCAAAAGAGGGAACTGGATGTCATCGCGAATAAAAAGAGGGCAGCAAATACTGGGGCAATTTTCTGCAGAGTCAACCGCGAGAAACCGACTGCAAAAATCAGTCCGCAGCAAAATGCAGAAACAGTCAGCGAAGAAATCCCCCAAGTGACAATGAGCAAATGAGTCCAGAACATCGCAGCCCCTGCCAGGAATGCTCCCTGCAAGGTCGGAATCAAGATCGCAAAAACCTGTGGCCAACTCAATGAAAATTGACTGAGGTATTGCTTGAATCGTTGGTGAATTTCTTCAATCAGGGGTTGTTGCTTCTGGTGTGAAGCAACGATTTTCCCGACCGATTTGTACTTCTTTTTAGATGATTGCTTCTTGGCTTCCATGCCTGTCTCAATCCTGCTTATATTTTAAGGGTCTCGTGTTTCTCATAGAATAGGGCGGAGTTGTAGTCCATTATTCAGAATTGAGGCAATACGAAACCATACGTACAGATACATATTCTGCATGAATCTCAAAAAACAGGAGTATTGTGTGCATTGCTGCGGTGTGTTGATTTGAAAATATAGGTTCTCACCGTAGAATCGGACCCAAAACATACCCTCGTTATTGAAGATCAAGATTGGATCCCGCCGTGAGTACAGCATCCCTTTCATCTGAAGTCCAGACTTTGTGTACAAATGCCAAGGAACGGCTCGACAGCCAGACCGTTAAAGCCGTGCAGTTGCACTTTCACCCTGAAGATGGTGCACCGTTTTGGATCGAAAAAGCGAAAGGATACGATTTCAATCCGCTGACAGATGTCAATTGTTTTGACGACCTCAAAAAGTTTCCGTTATTTGAAGATGATTGGTTGCGAGGCGGGCCGGTCAGACGATTCCTTCCTCAAAAGTGGTGGAACAAGCCGACCTACGTTTTCGAAACCGGGGGCACAACCGGTGTCCCAAAAAGTCGGTGTGTTGTTGATGATTTTCGGATCGATTACGAAATGTTTAGTGAAACGTTGCCAGATGAATCGTTTCCTAAGGGAGCCAATTGGTTAATGTTGGGGCCATCGGGACCAAGGCGGTTGCGATTGGCTGTTGAGCATCTTTGTCAAACCCGAGGCGGAATTTGTTTCTGCGTAGACCTCGATCCTCGCTGGGTTGTAAAGTTGATCAAAAAAGGAGATATCGAAGGGGCCAAAGATTACAGCGCGCATGTCATCGATCAGGCGATGACTGTTCTTTCAGCCGGGCACGATATTCAATGTATGTTTACAACACCAAAATTACTCGAAGCTTTAGCGCTGCGATTAATGGATGAAGATAGCAGCATCGCAGAATCGGGCATTAAAGGAATCTTCTGTGGTGGAACCGAATTCACACAACAGTGGTATCGCTTTGCTCGTGAAGAATTGCTTGGGCCAGACGTTTACATCACGCCAACCTACGGCAACACTTTAATGGGCTTGGCGTGCGGCAAGCCGTTCATTCCCGAAGATAACTTCAAAATTACTTATTACGCTCCACAACCACGAGCCATCGTAGAAGTCGTCGATTTCGATGATCACACAAAAGTTGTCGATTACGATGCGACCGGTCGCGTGAAGTTGTACACATTGACCGACGAACTGTTCATTCCCGGATTCCTGGAACGTGACGAGGGCGAACGCGAACTGCCTCACGAAAAATATCCTTGGGATGGTGTTTCCAATGTCAGGCCGTATCATATCTACGCCAAGTCAACGACCGTTGGTGTTTATTAATCTATTCGCATTTCGGTTTTCCAGATAGACATCACTGTCTATTTGGAAAACCGGTGATAGAGTCATTGAAGATTCCTTAACAGGTAAACTCCGTCTGAAATGCCGGTCACACTTTTTTTGTCCATCAGACAAACAGCTTCGCTTATTATGACGGAAGATTCTTCAAAGCAATTTGATGCGTTGGCTCTCACACGAGTCATGGATGGTCCGATTGGTGATGACTCGACCAAGGCTTTCGAGATTATTTCCAATCAGGAACTGGGGCCGCTTTCTGCACAGTACCAGGATTTCCAAAAACGGTCGGATGTCAGTTGGGAAGTCACTTATCGATTGATAAAAAAAATTGGTGAAGGCGGCCAGGGGGTTGTTTATCTGGCTGACCGAGTCGGTGCTCATGGCGCGAGTTTTCGACTGGCTCTCAAAATTTTCAGCCCAGATCCTTATCAGTCACACGAAATGTATGATCAGGAAATGGCTCGTCTGGCACGCGTGGGAATGAAATTAGCCAAAATCCAGCAGGATCACTTGCTCGACATTCATAATATAATGATGTCAGATGGAATTGAAATGATGGTTATGGAATGGGTCGAAGGCTACGACCTTTCCCACTTAATGAAACTAGAGACTTTTAACCGGTTGAAGAAAAACGTCGCCCAGGGAACCTGGGAATACATCAACGATGTTATCGCAACCAAACAGGGGAACGGAGTTCGCATCAAGCCTGGGGTCGCCATTGCGATTCTGCGAGACTGCCTCAGTGGAGTCGCTGCATTACATGAGAAAAGGATCGTGCATGCGGACTTAAAACCCTCTAACATTATGGTCAAGCTGACCGGCAATTCAAAAATCATTGACTTCGGCTCCGCTTACGCCTTGGACGAATTGCCGAGCAGACGCACTTGGACACCGCGTTATGCGGCTCCCGAATTACTACTCGGCTCTCCGTATTCCATCTCTTCCGACCTGGCAAGTCTGGGATACATTTTGCTGGAAATGTTGACAGGAGTGACTCCGTTTCGAAATGTAAAAACCATTAAAGAATTGACCCAGGCGAAACTTGATCTGCCGGGCCAGTTAAAAAACCAACTCCCCAAAGATCTGCAAAAAGATGAATTTCTCGTCGGACTGATTCAGGGTTTAATTGCTCCAGATCCTAAACAACGATTTCCTTCAGCTGTCGCAGCTGATTTGGAAAAAGTCGGAGCAGCAGAAATTCATCGGCATCTAATCAAAGCAAACCTGGCCAGCGAATACGAACACGATCTAAAAACCTGGCTCTGTGCATTAAACGCGATGGAGCATCAGCAGTAAGAACGAACTTACCATTTCAATATGATCTCGAATTGAGCAGGTTGCTAGTTGACTAAAAGCACAGCGGGAGAGATTTGATTGGTAGGATGGCGTGCTTGCACCCATCATCGTGTGCCTTGAGATCTCCGATGTTAAATTCTCGTACCAGTGTGCCACGTCACTCGGTGTTCTCTGTGACCTCGGTGGCTCAACATCTTTGAGCCTTCGTGGTTCAAAACTGATTCGACGAAATTTAATCGACCTGTTACGATGGAGCGTCACGAGGCTCACTTCGACACAGACAAGAATAAGGACTTTTGGAAGATGACATTCCCTTTCCCATGGATGCTGCTCTGTCTTATTGGCTTGTTACTGATTGTGCCTGATGCACGAGCTGAAGATTGGCCACAATGGGGCGGCCCTAAACGTGATTTGGTTTGGCGTGAAAAAGGGATCGTCAAAAAATTACCGACTTCTGAATTATTGCCTCGTGTTTGGTCCACACCAATCAAGGCTGGCTATGCAGGACCAGCTGTTGCAAACGGACGCGTTTTTATTACCGATTACGATGTGGATCACGAACCGGCTGCAGTAGAACGCGTGCTCTGCCTGGATGCCAAAGATGGTTCGATACTCTGGAAACATCAACTGGAAACCAATTACACTGTTAGTTATCCAGCTGGTCCGCGGGCAACACCTGTTGTTGACGGGAATCGCGTTTATACAATTGGCACCATGGGTAACATGTTCTGCTTTGATGTGGAAAATGGAAAAATCATTTGGCAAAAAGATTTCGTTAAAGATTACTCCACAAGACTCCCCACCTGGGGAATGGCTGCCTCCCCGTTGATTGATGGCGATCAGCTTATCACGCTGGTTGGTGGAGCAGATGATGCATTGATTGTCAGTTTCGATAAATTCACAGGCAAAGAAATCTGGCGTTCGTTAACCGACAAAGATGTTGGCTATAGTCCACCAATGATTTACACCTTCAATGGTATTCGGCAATTGATCGCTTGGCACCCCGGTGCAGTCTCATCAATTAACCCGGCGAACGGAAAAAAGTACTGGGAGATTCCCTTTCCAATTCGAGTCGGTTTGTGTATTTCCACACCCAGGCAGTTAGGAAATCGATTGTTTGTAACCGCTTTTTATAATGGGCCGATGATGATTGAGGTCCAGGGGAAAACGGCAAAAATCGTTTGGAAAGGCGATAGCGAAAATGAAATTAAAACCGATGGCCTGCATTGTATTATGAGTACGCCATTTGTGAATAAGACACACATTTATGGTGTGGGCAGTTACGGGGCCTTACGATGCCTGAAAGCGGATACGGGCGAGCGAGTTTGGGAAACCTTTGAAGCAACCGGCGAAGACCGCTGGTGGAATGCTTTCATTATCTCACACGAAGATCGGTTCTTTCTACACAACGAGCAAGGCGACTTGATCATTGCAAATTTAACTCCCCAGGGATATCAGGAACTCAGCCGTGCAAAACTGATCGAGCCAACTCGCAAAGTAAAACGCCGCCTGACAATCTGGTCGCATCCCGCTTTCGCCATGAAAAGCATCTTCGCCCGCAACGACAACGAAATCATCCGCGTGAATTTGTCAGCTGAATGAACCCCACGATTCGATTCTGTCGTTTATACACAAGTCACCCGGACGATTCGGTGAAACCTACACCGGGTAGTACAGACAATCCCGTTCAGGGTTGTCTGTGCTGCGAAGCAACCCGAGGAATTAACCAAGCAGGATTGCCGGAATTGCTTTGCGTTCCTCTTAGAGGAACCTCTCCGGAGTGGTTTTTTCCAGTTGATAGGTACCCCGGGCATGACTGTATCGACCTGCTTTTATAGACTTTACAGCCAGAATGTGCCATTTAGTTCACGTGTTTTCTGGTTTTCGTGTTCGGTTTAATGTAGAAATGCTTTATATTTGCCCATTAGAATCGCATCGTAATTTTTGCGTTGACAGTTATTCCCTGTTGGCGTAGATTTCTACTACTGGGTTTGTACTAACATAAGGGAACCTCTATTAATTCAAATACCATTGAGAGTGGAGGGTAGACATTCTTGTCTGCCTTAAATTAAGGCATGCTCAAACGATACACAGACAGGAATGCCTGTGCCCCTGTGTGGGAATGTCTGTGCTTCATTTGAATTAATAGAGGTTCCCATAAGTACCTGCAACAGCTTCGAGTTCCTTCCTGTAAAATCCTTCCTATATATTGTGCCGAACTTACTCCCCCCTTTCGGTCAGGCTGGAGATAACTAAATATGAGTGCTGGTTTACGCGTCCATGAATCTGATTCTGGGCAGCGGCGATTGAGTCCGACTGAACTGCGACGAGCCAGAGAGTTATTTCTCAACGGCGAGCAGTTAGGACAGTTTGCGCGCGAATTTCAATTCAAGAACGAAGTGGAAGCTCTTCAGTCCCTGGGTGCATCGTTGGGGATGTCTGTGGTTGATTTGGCGACGATTGATGTTGAGCAGTCTGTTTTGAATGAATTTCCGCTTCGGCTGGTGCATCGTCATTTTCTTTTTCCGCTGAGCCGTACCGATTCAGAAATTCAAATCGTGACCGGTAATCCTTTCGATGTGCAAGCTGCCGATGCAGTTGCCGATGCGACTGGACTATTCGTGCAAACGGTTTTGGCGTTGCCTCATGAAGTCGCCACGCTCATTAAAGCACATCTGGGGGTTGGTGCAGAAACTCTTGATGGATTGATAGCCAAGGCAGATGATGCAAGCGATGGTATCGAAATTCTTGATGATCTCGATTTCGATGAATCCGAAGCCGCAGCGATGGCGCAGCAAGCTTCGGTTGTGAAGTTGGTCAATGACATCCTTTCAGAAGCTGTCAATGTGCGGGCCAGTGATATTCATATGGAGATCCAGGCGTCTGGCTTGAAGATTCGATATCGGATTGATGGCGTTTTACAAACACAGCCCGTGCCTCAAGAGTTGAATCGTTTTCAGGCAGCGATTATTTCTCGCTTGAAAATCATGGCTCATCTGAATATCGCAGAAAAGCGAGTTCCTCAGGATGGTCGAATCAAATTGCGGGCATCGGGACGCGAAATTGATATTCGTGTTTCAATCATTCCGATGCTGCACGGCGAAGGCGTCGTGATGCGTGTTCTGGATAAGGACGCGATGTCGTTCTCTCTTTCAGGCATCGGCATGGGAGATGATATCAATGATAAGTTTCAGGATCTGATTCGTTTGCCCCACGGAATTGTGCTCGTGACAGGGCCAACCGGTTCGGGAAAANCGACGACGCTTTATAGCGCGCTGGCAGAAATAAAAAGCGAGCGGAATAAAATCATTACCACTGAAGACCCGATCGAGTATCAGCTCGAAGGGATCAATCAGATTCAGGTGAATCATAAAGTCGGGATGACCTTTGCAGCTTCTTTGCGGTCTATATTGCGTCACGATCCCGATGTTGTGCTGGTGGGGGAAATTCGTGACTTCGAGACGGCAGAAAATGCAGTGCAGGCTTCACTGACTGGCCACATGGTATTTAGCACGTTGCATACGAACGATGCAGCCGGTGCATTCATGCGGCTGGTTGATATGGGTGTTGAGCCATTTTTGGTTTCAAGTACGTTGGAAGGTGTGTTGGCTCAGCGGCTTGTGCGAACTCTTTGCAAGGAATGCATGGAATCTTACACTCCTGCGTTGGAAGATATCCCGACTGATTTTTCTATCTATGAGATCGCTGAAGGGAAACCAATTTTCCGACCAACAGGTTGCAGATCTTGTCGCGGGACAGGCTATACCGGTCGGCTGGGGATTTACGAACTTCTCGAAACAAACGACGACATTCGTCAGTTGGCAAGCGAAAAAACAAGTACAATCGCATTACGAAAAGCCGCATTGGCTAGCGGGATGAGATCGCTGAGAGAAGATGGCTGGCTGAAGGTTGCCAATGGTCGCACGAGTGTCGATGAAGTTCTGCGAGTGACTAAGGCTGACAAAACTGGCAATGAAGTGCCTCGGCCTTCGGGGCAGGAATAATCATGCAGGAATTTGCCTATACAGCTCGTGCGATGGACGGTCAGGATGTGACCGGTCTGATCACTGCAGATACAGCCGATGATGTGATGGCGATTTTAACCGAGCGGGCATTGTTTCCGTTGAAAGTGAAATCAGCGAAAAAAAAAGGGATTACGATCAGTTTCGGCAGCGGGGTGAGCACAGAGCTACTCGCTGCAACTTTGACACAGCTGGCGGATTTGTTGACCAACGGGGTTCCACTTCTTAAAGGGTTGGAAATTCTGCTTCAGCAGACGCCCAATGATCGTATGAAAACGGTCCTTTCAGATATCCGAAATCGAATTGCAGAAGGAGCACAACTTTATGAGGCGATGGCTGCCCATCCCAATATTTTCAATGAATTAACCCTCAGTATTATTCGAGCAGGAACTGAAGGGGCGTTTCTTGAAGAATCCCTTGAGCAAACAGCCGAATTCCTCGAACGACAAGATGAGTTACGAGCAAAAATTACAGGCGCGATGGCTTATCCGGCATTCCTGGCAGTGGCGGGATCAGCCGTCTTGTTGGTGTTGGTTATATTTTTTGTGCCTAAGTTTGCTGATTTATTTGCCCAACTCGAAAGACAAGGCACATTGCCCGCAGCAACCGTCGTGCTGCTTTGGCTCAGTGAGTTTTTAGGAAAGTACGGTTTACTGATTTTGGGGGCAGCAGCGGGTGGAATTTACGGTCTTAAACGCTGGGCGACTACCCCGAAAGGTCGAGAATGGATTGATTCAAAAAAAACAACGCTGCCCGTGTTTGGGAGCATTTTTCTCAACGGAGCAGTCTCACGATTTTGCAGGATTCTGGGCACACTTTTACGAAACGGTGTCCCGATGCTCAAAGCGTTGGAAATCAGTAGTGAATCCTCAGGGAATGTGATGCTGGGCAAAGCGATTCGAGATGCTGCGGAAAACATTTCGGCTGGAGAAACTTTATCAGAGCCTTTGTCAAAATCGGGTTTGATCCCCGGAAACGTGATGGCGATGATTAGCATTGCTGAGGAAGCAAATAACCTGGAGCAAGTGCTCAATAACATTGCAGATAAGATTGATAAAAAAGTGGCCAGGCAACTCGATACGATGGTGCGTTTGATCGAGCCAGCGTTATTGATGGTCATGGGGAGCGCCGTTTTGTTTGTGATTGTGGCGCTACTACTTCCGGTGTTCGAAATGAGTACCTCGATGAGTTGANGCAGTAAACAAACTCGGTTTCGGTTCGCGATTGCGGACCTTACATGGAATTACAATTTAGAAATTATATTTTTCAGGAAAGATAAAAGGAAAGTAGAGATGAAAAGACTTCAACAAAACATTCCCTCAAAATCGGCACGCGGACGCCAGTCGGCTCGTCACGGTTTTACGCTGATAGAACTTTTAATCGTCATGGCGATTTTAGTGCTGCTCGTCTCCATGGTGGGGCCTCGATTGCTGGGGAGCAAAGCCAAGGCAGACATTAACGCGACGAAAATTCAAATTGGAATGTTCCAGGCATCTTTGGAACGATATGCCATTGACATGAATACTTTTCCAACCAAAGAACAAGGTTTGGAAGCAATGATTTCAGAACCTTCTGGAGACTCTTCAGGAGGCAGCGACGACGGCGGTGATGATTTGGAACTGGAAGGTGATGATTTTGGTTCTTCTGGAGGTGGCTCCAACTGGGATGGCCCTTATTTGAAAGCAGACACACTGCCTAATGATGCTTGGGGAAACAGTTTCGGCTACGAATTTCCTGCAACCCACAACAGACAGGGAATCCCTGACATTTGGTCATTTGGGCCAGACGGTCAAGAAAACACCGAAGACGACATCACCAGTTGGGGCGGATCTAACACCGGAGAATCTGGTGGATCTGACGAGTTCCGTAACGAAGACGAGTAATATTTGAGTGGAATAAATAGCCACACGGAAACCGGCATTGCTGTCGTTTTTATCGAGTTGGGAGTGAAACTCTCCCGGCTCGATTTTTGTAATGTTCAGGGAACCTCTATAAATGGTTCTCCCCCTTACGAAGGGGGAGTGAGAGAGGGGGGGGTGAACTGTTTTTAACAACCAGACTGTATTCGAGAACCTCTGGGATTCAATTAATAGAGGTTCCCTTTAGCCTGTCAATCGGCAAGCGTTATTCTCTATTCACAGAATCGGATGCACATTGAAAAAGATCCGTTTGATATCAGTTCATTGTACTCACTGTTCTGTCCGAACAGCGGGGTACACGCTGATTGAACTGATGATCGTGCTGGCGATTCTGGCTGCGATGGCTGCGATGGTACTGCCTGCGATGCGAGGGCCTTTAGATAAAAGTCGGTTGCGTGGAGCCTCTCGGCAAGTGCAAGCTGCAATGTCCAAAGCTCGATTCTTTTCGATTCGAGAAGGCGTGCGGGTAGAATTTCGATACCAGATTAACGGTAATCTCTGGATGATCCAAACAGTGCCGTATCTGTCTGCAACAGCCTCAAGCGGTCTTGCTGAAGACGAACTTAACGCGACACCTTCAGGACTGACAATCGAAGACGGTGCAGGCAATGATCAGATTGGTTCCAGTGAATTGGATTCAGGAGAAGCCAGTCTTTTATCGCAATCGGGCAGGCCTCGAATTCTTCGTGAAGGAGAACTCCCAGCTACGGTTTTCTTTGCAGAATTCATGGAAGAAGATGACGAGCTTTCGGAATACGCTTCTAATACAGAAACAGAGCAGACCGACCAGCTTGAACTCCCATCAGATGAATTCTCATCAGGTGTCAATGAACTGGAACTCAATGCAGAGGGCGAACGTATTTNTTGGTCTGCTCCGGTTCGCTTTCTTCCTAACGGTCGCACCGAGGATGCTGACGTGCGCCTTTCTGGACCCCGCAACTTTTTCGTTGATCTAAAAATCCGNGGACTGACCGGAGCCATCAGTTACTCTGCTCCATTTCGTATTGTTCCGCAGCTGGATTCCGAACCTGAACTTCAGGAGGAATTCGAATGATAAGAATCAAACGCAGCAAGCAGGCAGGCAGTAAGTCTGCTTCGCGTTCCGGTTTCAGTTTGATTGAAGTCATACTGGCGACTGCAATTTTGATGGGCAGTGTGATTGTGCTTGCCCGACTGGTAGGGATGGGCCGAACGCAAGCCCACAAAGCAGCGTTGCATACTCAGTCTCAGCAGCTGTGTGAAAACACGATGAACGAACTCTTACTCGGTCTGCGACCGCTTGAACCGATTGAGCGGGAACCATTACTGCCAGCAGAGTCAGAGTTTTCTGGTGACTTGGAAGACATGGTTGCTGAAGAAGAAAGCCTGGGCGGCCGATCAGGACTTGATGATGCAGGAAGTTTGCCCGCCGGGCGTGACAATTTGTATGGAGAATCCGGCCAGGAAAACGAATCGGAATGGCTGTATTCGGTTCGCCTGGAAGAGGTCGATTTGGATTCAGGTGAATTACAGAAGCAGGAGTTTGAATCGTCCACTGCATCGGGATTACAAAAGCTGACGGTTGAAGTTATACAGTCTGATGAATCTCTTTTGAGACCGATCCGATTTTCGCTCACACGTTGGGTGCGGACCAGTGAGATGTCGGCTGAGGACGATTTCGATACCTTCTTCGATTCGTCATCGGGAGGAGATCAGTGATGCAGAACAAATCAATCTCCAGATCAACCCGGTCCGCTTATACACTGATTGAGTTGATCATTGCATCCGTTTTAGTTTCTGCTTTAATGTCGACCATCTGGGGTGTGATGTCGATGTATAACAGCCTGCTCAGTGCAGGGAAGGCTGAAGTTACCGAGCAGCAACTGGTGCGTTCTTTATTTCAGTTAATGTTTGAAGATTTGGGAACCGCGTTGACACCATTGGAGGAACGTAAGATCGCTGAGGTTGCGATTACCGAAGAAGATTCCGACCTCGTTGACCAGCTGGTTGATATGATTGACGAAGAATCTCCCCCCTCGCGATCAGTTTTTGAGAGTTCTTCAAAAGTGACCAATCCGGCTGCTCCAATTTTTCTGGGGACATCCACTGCGATCCGAATGACGACTCATCGAGTCGTTCAGCAAGCTCAGAAATCGGACATTGATTTATTAAACGAACTGGGCGGAGGATCTGCGGGATCTGAAACAGTACAAGAAGGTCAGTCTCCCTCGGTTTCGGAATTCCAGACGGTGATTTATCAATTTCAATTCCCCGGTGAAGACGGGGCTTCAGATTCTTTGCCTGCGGGATTGTATCGCATACAAGTTGATTCGCTCGATCTGTTTACGTTGATGAATGATCGCTCGACGCTACAGGAAAGCCGTTCTACAGACGACGTTCAAGTGGATCGATTGACTCTCGAATCGCTACTTTTTCCGCAAGAGGATCAACTGGGAGATCTTGAGGAATCTGAATTTGAAACCGAAGTCATCGTCCCTCAGTATGATCTTGTTCCGGAAGTCGTAGGCTGCGAGTTTGAATATTTTGATGGCAAAAACTGGGGTTCTCAATGGCCCGCAGGAGAGAATAGCGATGTTTCGTATCCGGCAGCGATTCGCATTCGCTTAGATGTAATCAACACTGAAGAACTGGAAAAACTGACTGCATTGGACACTCCTGCTCAGGATTCCCAGGAGATCGAACAGGAATTGAACGATTCTTTTAGTGCAGAATCGGATCAAATCCAAAGCAATCCTGGTCAAAGTGATACAGAAGCGGAGCTGTCGCCTTTATCTGGGATTACGCCTCGCAGTTATTGGCGAATCATTCTGCTCGAAAACCCCGAACCTCAATACGAATCCCTGGGTCTGGGATCATTCGGCGAATCTTCCTCCGATTTCGGGGAGGGTTTCTAATGAAAAACATATCCGCGACAACGACAGATAAAACCGCAAGGACTGGCGTGGTGCTGATTGTGGTGCTGGTGCTGGTGATGATGATCGCCATGGCTGGGTTCGGCTTCCTTTCTGCAATGACGACCGAATACGAAGCCGCCAAGATTAACGGGCAACTCATCCAGGCTCAGCAAACTCTTGCCAGTGCGCAGGCACTCATGACGTGGGCGATTGAACTCCCTCAAGAACAACGCCTATTGATGGGGGGGCTTAACAATCAACCAGAACTTTTCCGGGGACGCACNGTCAAAGCAGTCAGTAGTACCGAGGAAACTTCCGGTGCCGACTTGATTACTTCTCGAAGATCAAACACCTGGCAGTTTTCGATTCTGCATTCTGCTTCTCAATCGCAGCAATCCAATTTGCAATTCGGACTACAGAATGAATCTTCACGATTACACATGGCGATGATTCTGGAATGGGAAGACTCCGAACCAGGTGCAGGTCGCGAAGCATTGATGCATCTACCCGGCATGACCGAAGCGATTGCAGACTCGCTACTTGACTGGGTTGATTCTGATAATGATCCTCGTGAATTTGGTGCAGAAACGGATTATTACCAACGGCTCAATAAACCGTACAATCCACGCAATGGTATCCCCGAAACTCTTGATGAATTGTTGTTTGTTAAAGGGGTGACTCGTGAATTACTACACGGTTCAACGACTGATCCGCAGGGCCAATTGGGTCTTGGAGAAGATCAACAAACCAGTGACTGGACGCAGCTGCTTACTTGCAGTAGTGCAGAACAAAACCTGAACCCGGAACGCGAGGCGAAAATTAATTTGAACGCTTCGGGCCTCCCGGCACTTCAAGATGAACTCTCAGAGTACCTGGATGATTCTTTAGTTCGATACATTTTACTGGGCAGACAGTACGGCATTTCTTTCGATGATAGCGCGAATGCATCGCAGCCCTCTGCACCTGCCTCCGGAGCGGTTTCCGGTGTGCAACCCAGTGAATTTCCTTTTTCGATAAGCACACCATCTAAATTTACGATTACTTCGTCTGCCTCACTGATTGATTCTTATGTTGATGTGACTATCGATAAGAAAAAAACTCGGGTGATGAGTCCTGTGCAGTCCGCAGATCCCGAATTTCCTGATTTGGTTGAAATTCTGTTTTCTCGGACGACAACGACTCTTGCAGAAAGTCTTGTTGGACGTATCAATATTCATCAGGCCAGTGAAACAGTCCTGAATACTCTGCCTGAGATGACCGAGGAAATGGCATCGCAAATTATTCAAGAGCGAGAATCACTCAGTGAAACCGAACAACTGAGCACGGCCTGGCTTGTCTCTCGTCAGGTCGTCGAAGCCAGCCTGTATCGTCAATGGGCAGATTACATTACAATTGGTGGAGATGTCTTTACTGGAGAGATTGTTGTTTTCAGAAATTCTGGCGGACCATTCCTGCGTCGAAAGCTCACAATTGATGCTAGCAAACGCCCTGCTTCGCCAGTAGACTGGATTGATCTCACCGATCAAGGCCTTCCTGTGCCCTTACGTCTGCTTTCTCGAAGTGAAATTGACTAACCGGAGCCTCTAAACAAAACCCATGAGCAAACTACTCGCAGTCAGCTGGACCCCTGAACTTCTTCGCTATGTGTATGCAGATGCCGAGAAGGACGGATCGCTGCGCGTCATCAACGCTGGCGAAAAAAGAATATCGGTTGAAGATAAAAACAAAGCGGAAGCAGAATCTCAAGATAGCGATGAAGAAACTGAATCGGCTCCTTCGATTGCGGATCTATTAAAAAGTCTCGTTTCAGAATTGCAGGCAGGCAAAGCAACATTGCTTTTGTGTGTCAGCCGAGGTGCAATCGATTCGGTAACCTTCAACGTACCTCCAGCGAATGAGGCGGAATTGCCGACGTTGGTGCGAAACATGGCAATTCGTCAACTTCCTGGAATCGGTGAAGAGAGCCTGCTCGACTTCATTGCTTATCCTCCAGAAGCAGATGGCAGCCGAAAAGTTTCGGCGATGGTGCTCCCGGCCGAGCAACAACAAACAGTCCAAAAACTTGTGGCGACTGCCAATTGTCCTTCCAGTCGCATTCTGATTACGCCACATCCATTAAGAATATTTGCACCATCTCAATCTGAAGAAAATCAGTCCTCCACTCTGGTGATTAGCGAAGGGGCTGATGCTGCCCATCTGTTGATAACTCAACATCAACTCCCGCTTCTTTCCAGAACCGTGCGTCTATCCGCCAGCATGGATGCCTCGCAGCGGACACAGTTTATTGCCAGTGAAGTTCAACGAACATTACTGACAGAAGAAGTGGAGCTAGGCTCGGCTGTTCTTGTTGGAAGCGAAGTTGAAACCGCTCAGCTGCTGAAGTCTTTGCAGGATCAGTTCTCTCTGGAAGTTCAGCAAGTTTCCTCGGACTCTTTAATTGATGGCGACGCCAAAGGGGCAGCTTTCGGAGTTTTCACTCCCTTAGTGGCAGCCCTGAAAGCAGAAGCGATTGAATCAGCCCCTGTGATCGATTTTGCGAACCCGAAACGGCCTCCCGTTCCGGTCAATATGCGGAATCGAATTCTCAGCATTGCTGCGGTCGCTGTGTTGGTTGTGGTCGCGGGCTGGTATTACGTCAATACGCAATTTGCAACGATTCAGGACGAAATCACAGCTTTGAAATCTCGCCGGAACGAGTTGAACGACTTGGTCAAAAAGACGAGCAAAAAACGAAACCTCGCCAAAGTTTTGGATCGCTGGGAATCCTCTCGAATGAGTTGGCTGGATGAATTACGGGATATCACAATTCGTATCCCCTCAAGTCCCGAATTATCACTTCAACAGTTTTCGGTTTCACCCACACAAAAAGGAGCTGTCGTTTCTTTTCGTGGAACGAGCAAATCACCTGAAGCAATCCGAAAGATGGAAATCAATCTCACCGATAAATACCACAAGTTGAAAACTCCAGGAATTCGGGAAAGAAAAGTCGGAAAAAAAAGTATCTGGACTTTTCAGACGACAATGAACCTCCGCAGTAGACCCCGTGACGCCTACACGAGCCACCTGACCGCAGAACAAATTGCAGCCAAAGCAAGCAGTAAAACAGAAAAAACCTCGTCGTCAAAAAAGACGACTTCCTCTGAAGACGAAGTGAAAAAGAAATCAACGGGGGTGAAGAAATGAAACTGACTCGACAGCAAATACTTCTTGGTTTCCTAGCGGTAATGGGGATCTTCCAGGCCGGCAATTACGTTCTCAATTCGATGATTCAAGGCCCACTCGATAAACTTCGAAACGAACAGGCATCACTTGAAAAAGATATTGCCAAACGCGAGAAACTCCTGGCCGATGGACGAGTCGCAGGCAAGAAAATAGAACTTTGGCAGAAAAAATCACTTCCCGCAGATTTAGAAACCGCTAGATCACTTTATCGGAACTGGTCATTGAATGTCATTCGCCAGGCGAAAATACAAAACGCAACAGTCGATTCCGGTTCGCCGTCCACTCGTTACGGGCTTTATCGTGCGATGCCTTTTGATGTCAAAGCAAGAGGGACTCTTGCGCAGCTCACGACTGCCCTGTTCCAATTTACGAGTTCAGACCAATTGCACGAAATTAAATCTTTGCGTCTCACACCGATAGCAGCAACTGGTCAATTCGATATTACTTTAAGAATCGAAGCTTTGATGATACCTGGCACGAAACGAAAGACACTCAACACAGGGAAAGCAAATGTGCTTGCTTCGTCAAGTGTTAGCGATTACTCGATCATTGCCAAGGACAATTTCTTCGGGATTGGCATCAGCCAACTGGACCCCATGAAAATGACAACACTCAGTGCAATTACAGTCAGAAACGATGAGCCTGTGGCCTGGTTCACTGAGCAAATCACAGGCCGAGTCATTAAGGCTGGTCCCAACGCAACATTCGAAGCCGTTGCCCTTTCAGGTCGCATCGTGCAAATCGATGACGACAGCGCAACAATCGAAACCAGTGGTCAACAACTACGAATCGCAATTGGCAAAAGCTTCGCCGAAGGTGTTGTCGTCCCGTTGAAGCAAACCCCAGTCACAAAGTGAGTAACGACAATCTAGAATAAGTGACTAAGGTAATGGACTCCACAGACGAACCGGGCCAGTAAGGGCCCGAGTGATTTTGCAGAGACCGGGTAGCAACCCGAGGAATTGACCAAGAAGCTGTTCTCCTCAGCAGGATTGCCGGAATTGATTTGCGTTGCTCGTAAGCAGCCCCAGAAAGAGAAAATCTTCATCTCATGCAGACTCCATTCGAAGTAGAAATGTGCCGGCCTACTTCTGATGCAACTGCAAATAAATACTGAATTGAAATAAACTCATTCGCTGGCGATTTATTGAAGTTGCGTGGTTTTGCTTGCTGGCGTCTCGTAATTTCAGGAGTAAAAGGTTGTCAGTAGATGTTTCATTTTCTGTCTAGCCTCAGCGGATTTCAGGAATTCGCTGAGGCGATTTAGTAAATGAGCGGTCTGCCTCAATTTACCGGCGGCTAGCGTCTAATGCGTATTACTTTAGAAAGAAACGTATCCCGCACAAGTTTCGGCATGGGATTTTCGCTGACTTAAGACTTCTCTAATAAAGGAGTCATTTTGGCATGGTTGTGAAACATAATATTCCGTTCAACAAAAAACTGGACCTCGAATTTGACGAGGCTTTCAATCTTCTCAATGAGTTTGTGGACCTCAAACAAGCAGACCAAAGGCATCCGTTGCGATCCAATGCTGTCTACACAACAAGCGTTGTGTTGTGGATGCTCGTCTATCAACGTCTCAATCCCGATACCACACTCGAAGCGGCGGTCAAAAAAATGATCGACGCTAAACCGGAATTGCTCCCCAACAACAAACGAGTAACCGAAAGCACTCTTTCGAGCACCACCCTGGAACCCTTGTCATTACCCACAATTTGGGTTGAATTGTTGTTGGGTTGAATGTTGTATCTGTCTATTGTTACTTGAGTTACAGTGTGATGTTACAAATTGGGGCTAGCCGAATCAAGGGGCATTGGTATCATGTCAGCGTTGGTTACATGATGTGAGCCGGTTTGAGATTTTGGCAGATGACGGCTTTCATGAAATCTCTTTTCGATTTCATGGAGGTGTGGTCATGCAAGTTACGGAGAATAGTCATTGGGTACAACAACAGTTTGGATCATGTCAACTTGGCGACAAGCGACGAACAAAACGGGTCTGCAAAATGGCGATGACAATGCTGGATTCTCCTCATGATTCTTTGCCGACTCAAAGCGAAACGTGAAGCGATGTGCCACATTGTTTTGCAACAAAGCGACTGGATCATTCGTGCTGCCAAGATGCAGCGAAACGTTATTAATACAGAGGGAAACGAACTTTCTCTGGGCAAAGCGATTGAAGAGACGGAGGCGTTGGGAAGTTATACATTGTCGCTGCGTGCACGTCCGGGGCAATCGGCGCGTGATGCAAAGATGGAAGTTTCCACTTGCAAAGTCAGCTTTCCCCAGCCTCGTATTCGTAGTCAGTTCATCAAAGATTGTGATCTTGAATTGATCGCGATGAATGTGGTGATTGTTCAGGAAGTGAATGCTGCTGATGGTGTGAAGCCGATACGCTGGGTGCTGTTGACAAGCCTGCCAGTTGAATCGTTCGAAGCTGCCTGGGAGGTGATTGAATTTTATGAATGCCGCTGGCTGATTGAAGAGTATCACAAAGTATTGAAGACGGGTTGTAAAATTGAGCAACATTCTCTGCGCGACGCGAGTCGTCTGGAACCATTGATCACGTTGATCAGCGTGATTGGTGTTCGTCTTTTGCAGTTGAAAACAATCGCCCGCCATGCTCCCGATCAACGTGCAAAAGGTCGTGTGCCTCGTTCGTGGTTGAAGACATTGAAAGCAATGCGTCCTCGATTGCGAAAGAAATATCTGACGGTCTATGAGTTTTTTCGAGAGCTTGCTAAGTTAGGTGGGTTCATTGGTCGCAAAAGTGACGGTGAACCAGGTTGGCAAACAACCTGGCGCGGCTACCAAAAGCTCCACGCCACCCTCCTCGGCATGAAACTCACCAACAAAAATTGTGGGTAATGACAAGCCATTACTGGCCCGGCTCGCCCTACTAAGCTGATTCGCAGAGCCAAGGCGTTAGTTGCGTCCGAAGAATCTTTGTTGGATTTCCATTGAGACTGGCTTTGTTGACTTACAGACGACTGCGCCGACGATTGCAGAAACAGCTAAGCCCCAGATAAATGGATCTTGCGAGAGAAGATGATAGGGCCGGGCTGTGTCGTACATAAAAACTCCTGTGACATACAGGCTAAGGTAGGAGGTAAATCCTGCAAGCATTGATGAAATTGCAGCTGTGCCATTGAAGCGAGGCCAGAACAGTCCGTACAAAATGGGGACCAAAAATGCTGAAGAAAGTCCACCTCCTGTAAACACAATGAGCATCTGCAAATACTTCGGAGAGTTCACCGCAGCGAACATCACAATCACTCCAATGGCAACCGTGCAAAGTTAACTGAGCCGTTTCATTGTTTTTTCGCTGACATTGGGCGAGATACCTTTTTGATAGACATCACGAACCAGTGACGAAGAAATCATCAACATGAAACTATCAACCGTTGACATGGCTGCTGCAAACGGTGCAGCCATGAGAAGACCTGCCAGCCAGGGGACACCTGCCGATGCAGCAATATTCATCGAAAGTAGTGGCATGATGCGATCCGGGGTTTGATCCAGTCCAGGAATCAGCAGTCGAGAGCAGCAGAAAATGAGCACCAATGAAATATAAATGACACTAAAGTAAATGACCAATAATGCCAAAGATCGTTTCAATGTTCTGGTACCATTGAACGCCATCAATCGCACCATATTCCCGGGTTGACCGGCTCCGCCAATTGTCCAGTACATGAAAAAGGACATCGCGACAGCAATTGTCAAGAAGCCGAAATCTTTGTCTTCACTCGGCCCTGGTGCAGAAATATAAACACCTTTTTGGCCTGCACCATAAGCATAAGGTTTTTCGTTTACGACTTTCGCAGTGACATCAGCCGGAATGATGACCGCGCTATCTTCTGCTTTCCAAGACGCAAACAGGTCTCTTTCATACTGGCTGACAATCTCAACACATTTTACAAGATCGGACTGTTTCTGTCCTTCGCGTACAAAGGCCGTTTCGTTGATGCGGAACAGCCTTGCGGGACTGTCTGAAGTGGCAGCGAATTCGAACCAGGATTCGCTTGGGATCTGAATCTCTTTTGAATCGGTTTGGTCTGTACGACTGAATGACGCCTCGCAAAGAACAGGCGGGACCATTTCAGACATCACCGCTGTTGCCCTGGACATGCCACCTACTTGATAGAGCACTAAACCAAGCATGACCAACACGCCAACAAACATCACAATCCCTTGCAAGACATCGGTCCAGACAACGGCTCGGAATCCTCCCATCGAAGTATAGACAATCACCATAAGTGAAAAAGTTAATAGCCCCAGAAGTTTACCGGGATCTTCAGATTCAAGGTAAGCAATTTTAGAGGTTACTGTTCCCAAGACTCGTGCGCATTCAGACCAAAGCGGAGCATCTTTCATTAAAGATTGCAGAATTAAGCTGGCCATTTTGAATTGAGGCACTAAATAGAATGTCAGCAGAAAGACAATCAAAGTGGTTGCGATGATCGAAATTGCGGTACTTCCAAAACGGGCATACATCAATTCGGGAAGAGTGATTGCATCGGCTTGCCGAGACATTCTGTTAATCCGCTTGGCAAGCAAGCCCATTCCAACCAAAGGCACAGCCATGTAACCTGCAATCCAAAAAGCGAGAACCCAGCCGTGCGCATAAATCAATGCAGGGAAACCTGCAAACGAACCAGCCGAGGCGCTCGTGGCTGCAAAGGTAAACATGAACGCCCAAACGCCCAGGTTACGAGATCCTAAAAAATACTCTGCCTGAAAACTGCGACTGGCGAGTAAGCGATGGCTTAAAACAGCCAGGCCCATCACAAGAACACAGTAGACTCCAAAGGTAAGCAGGGCTGCGTTTGCATCTGAGATTGCCAGGACAGGGTTAATAAGCGAGGTGATCGAAGTTGTCATTACGAGGGAGAACCTTGTTTGATCGTAGGTGGAGTCTCGGGGGAGAAGTCTTCAGCAAGAATATCTGCGTCATCCTGCTTGATGTAAAACATGGCAAACCAGGCAGTGAGCAGTCCACAGGTTACCCAGGGAAGAACAATTCCCCAGATGACCCAAGTCGGAATCCCCCACACAACAGGGATGGCCTGGGTTGACCCTGGTGCCTGGTAAGCGAACAAACCGCAATAGCCAACGGTCCAAACTAAACTTACACCCCAAATGCCAATCATGACATACAGCTCTTTCAGTGCATTTAAATAAGCAGGATCGTATTCAAAGTTGGAATTCAACTCTGATTGCGAAGTCGTCTGATTCATGATGATATTTCTATGTATTCAGGAGCCGTGACTGGGGNTGAGCCCATTCACGAGGGTATCTGATTATTTATGGGAACCGCTAAAAATTGAATTCCAGAGTTTCTTGAAAACAATTTGATTGTAAAAAGTAGTTCAAAAACCCCCTCTAGCTCCCCCTTCGTAAGGGGAGAACCAATTTTCAGAGGTTCTCATATGATTTTAATTGCTACGCTTGGGGAAGAACTGCTCGCAAGACACGAAGCCAGTTTCGGTTGAAAATCTTTTCAACATCTTCGTCGGAATATCCCCGGCTACTAAGAATTCCAGCTAACCGTTGTTGATCTGTATACGATTTCAAATCGGAAGGAGTTTGTTCGGTGCCAAAGCCTCCGTCTAAATCTGTCCCGATTGCCGAATGATCTGTGTTGCCCGCCAATTGACAAACATGATCAATATGATCGACGACGGAATCGATTTTTAGTTCACCTGCAACAGTCGACCCGATTTTCCATCCCGCTTTAAGCATCCATGCATCACTGGCTGCTCCGATGACACCGCCCTTGGAAATCACTCGTTTAATTTGATCATCGTTAATTTGTCGATCACCCGGCACTAATGATCGACAATTATGATGAGAAGCCCAGACTGTTCCTTCATACAAATCAAGTGCTTCTTCCATGCTACGGTCACACAGGTGCGTGACATCCAGGCCCATGTTGAGATGTTGCATGTTTTGAAGTAGCTTTTTTCCATCCGCAGTGAGCGGTCCATCGGTTGCGGTCCCGGCTCCGTACTGACCAAATCCGTAATGAACTGGCCCAATNGCTCGCAAACCGTTTTGGTGCCACATCGGAAGTTGGTCCGGGTCGGTAATCGGATCGGCTCCTTCCATTGAAAGAATCACTCCCAACGGAAGAGTTTGAGCAGACGCATCACTTTCATTGCTTGAGGACCACTGGGAAAAATGATCATCAAAATCGGCCTGGGTGTGAATCAAGCGAATATGGCCTTGCTGTTCCCACAAGGTGTAGCAAGCCCGTTGAGCATGAGCAGCTGCGAAACTACCAATTCGTGTGGAGTAATCCAGATCTGTTCGAAGGTACTGCGTTTTGAGTTTGTGCTCTGGCCCTGATCGAGCCAGCAACGTCGCCAGGCATAAACAGAGGTTCGCAGAACGCATTTCGGGAAAAGTGATTGTAGCCTTTCCTCGATAGGCAGTATCGGTCATTGCGGATTCAGCCTGATTCAAATCAGCCAGGCTTTGAGTCAAATCGCGATCATGAGAAGCGGCATTCCATGCTAAATCCAGGTGTCCATCAATCAACAGTTTCATTTTTACCATC
>JAESQE010000661.1:17500-19645 GCA_016765335.1 Planctomycetaceae bacterium | reverse complement strand
GAAGTAAGAAAAGGATTCACCTTTCTTGCGAACCACAGCCACCTTCGTAGGAATCTCCCCGCAACCAGCGCTACACTTTCTGCCCGCTCGGCGCTACGTTTTCTGACCGTTGTTTACAATAATCCTTGACGTGGGACCGAGGTGGGGCGTTTGGGTATTTTGGTTCACAATTCACGAAGGAGTGACACGATGGGAAACGCGAGTCTTAAAAAACGATCAGTGGGCGGGTTGAGTCCCGTGTTCGGTAGTCCGTTTCGTTCGTTACGTAGCGAGATGGATGAATTACTTGGTCAGATCACTCAAGGGTTTCAGCCGGACGGAAGTGTCGCTGGTCCACAGTTGCCGTGTGTCGATCTGGCGGAAACCAGTAATACATTGGAACTGACAATGGACTTGCCTGGACTAAAACCGGAGGAAATTGATATCGAGGTCTCAGGTGATCGCATCCGGATTTCTGGTGAACATGTCGAAGAAAAGGAAGAGAAAGATAAAAAGTTTCATCGTGTCGAACGCAGTCGGCGATCATTTTTCCGGACTGTGGACTTACCTTGTGCAATCGTTCAACAAGAGATTTCAGCAGAAATCAAAGATGGAGTGTTGGTTGTTACGATGCCAAAATGTGAAGAAGCNAAAACTCAGAAGATATCAGTAAAAGGCTGAGTGAGCGAGACCGGGCAATGAACTCAATATGAGCAACGGGGTTGTTGGCGGTTTGTGTTGCGGTAGGACAGACTTCGGGCGTCTTGTTGTCGGGGTTGGGTTCTTTGCTTGTTGTTCGGTAAGAGATACGTTTGCTGGTAATCAGGTAGGTTTTAAGGTTGTATAGCAAGTCCCAAAAGAAAGTTCCCATGACCATCATGAAGAAAATAGATCTGCAACAATTAGTCAATTTGAGCGAAGAGCACGCTGTTTCGATCTATAGCCAAACTCATCCTAGTGGACCCGAGACTCGGCAAGATCCCATTCGGTTTCGAGGGTTGCTTCTCCAGGCCGAGCAAACATTGGTCTCTTGGTGGCTCAGTGCGTTGAAAGCAAAACGGTTTCTTGAGCCTGCCAATGAGCTTCTTCACAGCAGTCACTTCTGGGGAAATCAAGCGAATGGCCTGGCTCTGTTTATCACTTCTGGTGGTGTGCAATATTTTTGTTTGCCAACGGAATTCGACGAACTTGTTTATGTGGGGGCGAATCTGCATCTTACCCCTGTGTTGTCGCTGGAGCAAGATGATGTTCCTTTTTGGATTTTGGCGATCAGTTCTCAACAGGTACGCTTGATTCAGATTGAAGCCGGGGTTGCACAAGAGGTCGAATTACTTTCGCCTTCCCACTCACTCGATCAGCTCTCGAAAAGCATTGAGGTTGAGCGTGGCTTGCAATCTCATAGTGGAAACCGTGATACGAATGTGATTCATGGACACTACACAGAAACAGATAACCCTCATTCTACCCTGCGTAAGCAGGAGTATTGTGCTGAGGTTGAGGCCGCGGTCCAAGGCGTCATTGGACAGAGTCATGCGCCACTTGTACTCGCGGGAGATCGTTCGATGATTTCCATCTTTCGTCATGCCTGCAAATATGATGAATTGCTCAGTGAGACGATCTTCGGCAACCCAGATCATCAATCAGTCGGTGTGCTTTATCGTGATGCAATGCCTATCGTCCAAAGAAAGTTGCAGAAAGATCGACTGCAACTTGCCCAGTCTTTCTACCAATTCCAGCAAAATGGTCTTGCTACACAAAATATGGAGGAAATATTCGCGGCTATGTATGCTGATCGTGTAGAAACTCTCTTTATCGCGGGCATGCAGCAAGTGTGGGGCTTGTATAATGAACCGAGTGGAGCCGTAGAAATACATACCAATCGCCGAGATGATGATGAAGACCTGTTAAATTTGTTAGCCACCCAGGCCATTTCAAAGCACGTTCGCTGGGTCGTTCTTCCTCGTGAACAGATGCCCGATCAATCGGTCGTTGCGGCCATCTTCCATCGGAAATTCTGAGCCTGCATGTTGTCATTTCAATCGGAGCATCAGTATCCCCTTTGGTTGTTGTGCGATCACTTCGGATCCTTGAATAAATCAAGAAAGCGGTCTTCGTACTTTTGAAACACATTGAGGTTGTCGAGTTCCCGCTTCAGTTCGTACGCTT
>JAESQE010000661.1:0-12500 GCA_016765335.1 Planctomycetaceae bacterium | reverse complement strand
TTCGCCGATTAAAGTGGTACGTGAGCTGGGTTTAAACTGTCGTGAGACAGGTTGGTCCCTATCTGCTGTGGGCGTATGAGACTTGAAGGGTTTTCTCTTTAGTACGAGAGGATTTAGAGGGACGTACCTCTGGTGTTCCTGTTGTCACGCTAGTGGCACCGCAGGGTAGCTAAGTATGGCACGGATAAGCGCTGAAAGCATCTAAGCGCGAAGCTTTTCTCAAGATAAGGTCTCGATTGAGTCCCCTGGGAGACTACCAGGTTGATAGGTCGGAGGTGTAAGGCTAGCAATAGTCTCAGCTGACCGATACTAACGGACGAATGCTTGATCACTTTGATTTCACACTTGAGTGATAGATCGCATTGCGATTCTTAAGTTTAAAATAGATAAAACGTTTGCAGTTTGCCTTTTGTATACATCGATTGATGTCGTTATTTAACGATATTAATTGAACTGGAACACTCAGCTTCGGCTGAATGTTTTGGCTTGAGGACGCGGCCTTATGGTTTGCACTCAAGCTCATTCTGGTGACTATACGTCCGGGGAAACACTCGTTCCCATCCCGAACACGATCGTGAAGACCGGACGGCCGATGATAGTATTGCAAATGCGAAAGTAGGTGATTGCCAGATTTTTTAACTCCTTGTGCTTCGGTACAAGGAGTTTTTTTACGCGCCGATTTACCCTGCGTCAGATTAGATTGTAGAATCGTCGTTCCCATGCACAGCATGCCACCACAAAGATTAAAAAAACACGAAGAAGTTAAGCCACTGAGATCACGGATAAAAAAACAGAACGAACAATCGAAGCAGTCTGCAAATAAGTAGTGTGGTGTGCTTGCACCCTCCTTCGTGTGGCTGTTGAGTCTCTAATACGCATCTCAATTACTAACCTGAGCTTTGTTTAACAGATCAGTGGTGTCTCCGAGTTGATTCTTTGGAGTTGTACTTTTTCTTCGTCGGTAAACTGGAGGGAAGGTTTTTTATCCTGCCAGGTATAACTGATCAAACCAGAAACCAAATTCACCATCCAGTTGTCGGCGTTGCGATGCCGGATATGTTCTATTTGAGAGATTTTTTTCAGTTGATCGTTCACCGTTTCAATCAAGGATCGTTTTCGTAGCATCAGTTTGTCCCACAAGGGCAGCAATTGAGGTTTCATATTCTTGCGAAGTGTTGTGATCAATTGCAGACCCTGGTCCCAAAGGATTCCAAACATTTTCCCCCACAATCCTTTGGTCAAATGGAGACCGATTTTGCAAAGATGAAATACGATTATTTTGAATCCATCGAAACCGGTCACGGACGATAGGAGGGACGATATTGTCACGTGATTGAAATTCCGAAAGACCATCCTCAGCGAAAAATATGGAAAGATTTACGGTCGATGGTTGTGATCATATCGCGTCGTGTTGTCGATGGGAAAGAGTCATGGGAATCACGATATTTTATCAGCAGTCATGGCCCCCAAGCGAAGCAGCTTGCTCACGAGATTCGTAAACACTGGAGCATTGGAAATTCTCAGCACTGGATTTTAGATGTCGCTTTTGGGGAAGATGCCCGCAGGCAACAAGACCGCAACGGCAGTTCGAACTTCGCGGCGATTCGAAGATTAGTCGTCAGTTTACTTCGTCAGGAAAAAACCCTCAAACGCGGAGCCAAATGCAAACGCATGACTTGTGCCTTAGATCCCAACTACTTGCTCAAGGTCTTTCAAACCACAAATATCGATACGTAAGCCCTGTCTAGGCATGCGATTGTTTGGCTGATGGTGAGTACGATTTGGGTGATTGTAGATGTCCAGAGGAAGATGATCCTGATGAGACTAATATTTCAATTGTAGTCTTTCTTTGCACATGATATTTGGGTTCTATAGTCCTGTAGTTGATAGCTTTTACAGGGGACCCATGCAGCCAGTATTCTTATAGAACTCTGGAAATCATAAATGAGAATATTTACGGTTCATCCGACTCATGCGTGTTTTGCTTGATGGATTGCCATGATTTTTAATTTGAAATACTCCTGGTTTCGGTAGCCGTAGGCTGTTCGTTTCAGGGTTTTGATTTTATTGTTCAAGCTTTCCAGCGGGCCGGTGGATATCGGATGACTTTCCCTTGAGCAATCAGACGCTTGGAATTGCAGTGCGAACAACGAAGAGATTCTCGGGATTGCGTGATGACACAGATCATTTGATGGTCTTCAGAGAAAATCTGATCCCGTTGATATCCGTGAACACCCAGGATGTGATAAAGTAATCGTTGGGGCATGATTGATCTCGACTTGCTGATTTTTGTGGTAAAAAACCAGATGAGACAGTCATGCCCTGTTTTAGTCAAGCGTGCAATGTTTGCAAAACGTCACAAGGCAAAACACGCATTAACCGGATGAACCTTAATTAAGGTTATCTTATTGTCTCGAAGAATAAACCGACAGCCCTATATTAAGCGTTAGTAATACCAGATGCCTGAACTGCCTGAAGTTGAGACCATGGTGCGTGGAATTCGCAAAGCCGTAGAGGGTGCTCGCATCGTTTCCTTCAAGCGATCTGCGTGTAAATGCAAACCAATTTCTCCCACACCTGAGTTTTCTCAACTGGCGAAACGAATTACCGGCTTGAAAATTTGTGCTGTCACGCGATTGGCGAAGCGAATTGTGATGCAGCTCGAAAATGAAGATTCTCTGGTCATCGAACCTCGTATGACCGGTTTGATGTTACTGGCTGATCCTCCCAGCGTGGAACACCTTCGATTTTGTTGGGAATTGAAGCAGGGCAGAAAACAGTTCGATTTATTCTTTTGGGACAGGCGTGGTCTAGGCACACTGAAGCTGTACTCCCCTGAGGAATTCGAGCAGCAACTGGGTGAGAATAAACTAGGGCCTGATGCGTTAGTCATTACTCAAAAGCAATGGCAGCAGCGACTAAAAAAAACATCTCGCCCAATCAAAGTTGCGATGTTAGACCAGAAACTTGTCGCAGGGATTGGCAATTTATACGCCAGCGAAATTTTGCACCTGGCACAAATATCGCCATTACAACCGTGTGATGATATTTCTGAATCTCAGCTCAACAAATTAAGTAAAGCCGTCAGGCAGATTCTCAACAAAGCGATCAAGCACGAAGGCTCAACACTTTCCGATGGCACGTACCGCAACGCGCTGAATCAAGCGGGAGGTTATCAAAACATGCATCGTGTTTACGGCAAAGAATCACAAATTTGCCCAACCTGTGGCAACGCAACCATCACACGCATCGTCCAAGCCCAACGCTCGACTTTCTTCTGCAGCAACTGCCAGCCTTAGTTAGTAGATCCTGAAAGATTGTCATTCGTAAGCAGTACCCGAAATGCGTCAGTCTAATCTACGGAACTTTTGATCGCAGTGAGCAAAATGATGCTTCGCGATTGATTTCGATCAAGGGGTGGCTGGGGTGCCAATCGATTGCTGAGTTGTACTTGAGCTGTGCTTTGCAGATTACGGATTGCATAAAGAAATTGGTACTGGCCCCAGATGTTGGATACTTCTGGGGCCAGTACCATTGCCTGTGAGGTCCAGTCAGTTTTGCATGGGCTGGCTATCATTTCCTCAAAATATCCTTGGCACCCCAGCCACCCTTTTGTTCATTTTTCCCGGTACATTGTAAGCGGCAAGGCGCTAGCCGCCAGTGCCTTGAAGGATGCCGCTCATTTGCTAAAACACATCCGCGAATGCGTATTATTACATCTGAGATGGTATTCTACAGGTAACGGTAGAGCCTTGGCCTTTGATTGAGGTGACTTGCATCGATCCGCCGAGTCTTTCTACAACCGTGCGAGCGAGAAAGACGCCCAGACCCATGCCTTTGCCTGCTTGCTTGGTGGTGAAGAAAGGCTCGCCAATTCGTGAGAGAATTTGCTCGGAAATCCCCTCGCCTTGATCGGTTACCGTGAGCACGAACATGCGTTGTTCGTAGCTGATTTCAACCTGCACTTCGGATTGTTCGGCTGATGCTTCCAATGCATTTTTGATCGTGCCTCGCAGCGCCTGGGCAGTTACGTAGGGGCCAACACTGACTTTACATAAGGCCGCTTCGGATGAGACAACCGTTTTGATGCGAGAAGTTTGCTTCACTTGAGCAAGAATCATATCGAGTAGTTCTTGTCCGGTGAGAGTTTCTTTCTTTTCGATGGTTCCTTCACCAGCCTGAGCTGACATATGATTCAGGATCGCACGGCAACGATCCAGTTCAGAACGGATCAACGAGACATCTTCCTGAAACGCAGAATTTGACTCGGTAGATTGCCCGGGCTTAGCGAGTTCGTGTTGCAACTCGCCTACAATGATTGCGATTGTTCCTAAAGGTGTTGCTAATTCGTGAGCGGCTCCGGCTGCAAGCGTGCCAAGTGCTTCGAGCTTTTCTCCGCGAACACGCTTGGATTCCAAATCACGAATTTCCTCTTCGCGTTTTCGTAACTTGGAAGTGACCAGTGTTGAAAAAAAGACGATCACCGATGCACTGGTCACAAAAGCACAATAAACTCCGTAATGCTCTAAGGTGACCGTGCCTGATTCTCGAATACTAGGCAAAAACTTTTGTAAAGATCCAAGCAACAACGGATGATGATCATACACAAGGAACGCAAAACAGAAGGCAGCCAGAAAATTGAGACTCCAGGCAATCCAAGCTGCCAGTTCGATACCAGCCATACAAAGATTGACAAAATAAAAGATCCAGAATGGGTTACTCGGTCCGCCACTGTAGTAAAGTAATACGGTCAGAAAGAGCAAATCAATTGCCATCACCGCAGCAAGCACTGAAGGCCACAAGCGAGAATGACCAGGCTCGATAACCGGGTTGCGATAACCCAGATACCACATTGTCAGAACCAAATTACTTAAAGTAGTCACAGCAATTGTAATCAGCAACGGGACAACCTGAAGTGGAACCTCAAACACATATTGCACAATCAGCACTGCAAATAATTGACCAAGCACCGCGACCCATCGCAGTTGAATAAACCAGTGAATACTAATGGCACCAGAAAATCCCAACGCCGCCAAGGGGTGTTTCGAGTGCTGAGTATTGTCTACAAGAGGATCAACCGAAGGAGATGACATTGCTCAGGTTCATTCTGTTTTTTGAGTATTATTGATCAAGTCACTCATACGGTAACCAATCCTGTTTCCGTGAACGAGTTGAAATGACACGATTCAAGCATTTTCAGTTCGACTACATCAGAACAAGGCGACTTTCTTGCGAAAAACATACTGGACATCAAGGTCCAGTTATAAGGTGGATTTTGATCTATTTGTAAACCAACAGAAGTTGATCCTTGAACGGTGAGCTGATCGGAAGTATTGTGAATACTTGATATGAAAGTCGTTAGGACTTTCTTGCCTACCTTGATAGTTCTTTCCGAAGGAGTTCCCCAATGTTACGTCGTGTTCTTTTAAGCTTGGCCATGGTCAGTCTTCTTAGTGTTTCTGCAAGTGCTGCTGACATCAATCTTACTGATGCAAAATGCCCAGTTGCTAAAACCAAGGCTGCTGTTGCTGGTCAATTTGTCGAATACAAAGGTGCCAAAGTATTTTTGTGCTGCGGTAACTGCAAAAAAGCTTTTGCTAAAGATCCAGAAAAGTTTGCTTCACGAGCCAATGCTCAACTTGTTGCAACCAAGCAAGCCAAACAATTGTGCTGCCCACTGACTGGCGGAAAACTGAATGGCGCAACTGTCATTACAGTTGCTGGTGCCAAAGTCTGTTTCTGCTGCAACAACTGCAAAGGAAAAGTAGAAGGAGCAGAAGGCGATGCTCAAGTCGATTTGGTCTTTGGAAAAGCTGCTTTCAAAAAAGCATTCAAAGTCGCTGAGAAATAGAACTTCTGAACAACACCAGGCAGTCTCTCAATAGAGATTCGCCTCAATGGAATCAGATCAAGCACCTTCGAAATTTCGAAGGTGCTTTTTTTATTCGATGCCGCTTGCAGGCTGCGGTTGAGTCTTTACGAAACTCAGCGTTTCGGCTCTTGATTAACAAGAAAAGCGGGATTCCAGTGTAGGGTGCGGTGCTTGCACCCACCTTCGTGTGCCGATTGAGTCTCTCAAACCAAATCGCTGGATGAACCTGTCGGTTGTCAAATTTGTGAGCGTAGATAATCACTCGCCGACAGAACCACCCACCCGGTTACGAATATCGCACCCGATCACCTGAACGATTGAACGTAGAGTTTCGAACCAGGTGATGCCTTTGGAAACAAAAACGCGATACGATGTCAATCAATATGACCACCGTCTAAAAACCACCGGCAGCCTCATCATCAATTTCCTGGAAAAGATCATAAAATGAAATTAAAGAGTTGATAAAAACCTCAGATGTCTACCCACTACTCACTGTGGTTTACATCGTTGTCATTATCTGTTCGACCAGATGTTTCGCTGCTTTGAGACCGCTGGCGTAGGCTCCTTCGACGCGTGCATCGTTGCACCAGTCACCGGCTAGAATCAGCCGTTGTGCAGGATCGCTGAAATATCCTTGCGAAGTCGGATTCACTGGAATTGCATCTTCCCATCGATAAACAGACTGCAAAAGTGGTGAGGGAATACGGATTGCAGTTGCGGCTTCGAACGCAGCACAAACTTGTGTGAGGATTTCTGCATCGGTATCGCCCATGTGCTCGGCTGACCATTGCGATGAAGGATGTAGAGTCCATTGTTCTGGCAAACGATTGCGACCGGGCATCGAGCTATTATTTGAAATCCAACGTAGTAACGACTCCTGCACAAACACGCCGCCGTAGGGAAGCGACAACGATTCTTCAAATGCTAACAAGACCGCCAGGCAAGGAGCCATCTGAATTGGAGCCGCCTCGGTAAGCAACGGCGAATCACTCGGCAAGATCGACTTCACTTTTGATGAAGGCACCGTCAAAACCACGGCATCAAACAACGACTGTTCCTGTATCACAAGTCTCGTTGCAGAATTCTGATACTGAACTCGCCAGCCTTCAGCCTCGCGATGTAAGGGCAAGACGGTTGCTTGNAGAGTTAATTTTGAGCAACCATTTTTTGATTCAAAGCATTGCCGGGCAAGATCAACACACAAGGCGTCCATCCCCGGGCAACCAACATAACGTGCATCGTCCCCGATCGCAGAACCGCAGGCTCCACCATCTAAACTGACAAACGGACCGAACCACTGTTGCACAACTTTCTGGTTATTCCATAGATCAACTTGCTGTGAAAATTCTGGAGATCTGACAGTGAAATATTGAGTCCCATGATCAAACCGCAGCGATTGTGTTGAGGCTGAGGAGATTACAGTTGTCGCCATCCTGCCGGCTACGGTTTCGTGTTGCTCGAAAACATGAACGCTGTACCCTTGAGAGATTAACTGCCTGGCACAACTCAGCCCAGTCAATCCAGCTCCAATAATGGCAACACGGGGAACAGATTTCGTAAGACTCGACACGGCAACTTCTTTCTGTACGGTGTTATTGCGAGTTGCTTGGAAGACAACTTGATGTTATTACAAGCTGCTTAGGAGACAGCATGGATTTGAATTAACCACGGAGGCACAGAGGCCACGGAGAAAAATCCAAGACCGTATATCCCTTGAGTTAAATTGATAGTTTTTCTGCTACTTTTTTAACTCAGTGTTCTCTGCGTCTCTGTGGTTAAAAAAAGCGTTCTGTTTTAAGGGAACCTTATTTTTGCTGATCTCTAATTATTTCTCAAGCCGCAGTCGGAGAAGTGAACATGATTTCACACCTAGTTGTATTGTGAAGTTTACACCAATTATTAGCCTTGGTTCCGTGGTTTCAGCCTGTTATTGGACATTATTTCCGAGCAGGCCAAAGTTTGAGGACTGCTTTTCGGTTATGTTCTGGGTAAACTCCAACAGTCTAAGATTGTTTTGCGTAAGTTGCGTAGATAAGCTGTAGGTTCTGTAAACGGTATATTTCGGAGCTACGATTTGTGGCCCGTACTAAGATGTTGATACTTCAAACAAAGGTTTTCTTTTATGTTACGGTCTATTCAATTTCCTCTTCTCATCTTACTTGCTGCCACGCTGGCAGGTTGCGGCGAGACCAAAACGACCAGTAAGGCCGTTGCAATAGTGAACCTGAACACTGTCGCGATGATGACCGGTGCTGATCTGGATATGAATAAAGTTGTCCAGGAACGCAATAAGCAATTGGCGGCTCAGCTCGATCAGTTCGAGATGGATATTGACAAGCAATGGAAAGCCAAGCAAGACGAATTTGGGAAGGAACCAACTGAAGAGCAAAAGCAGGAACTCGGTCAGGTTTTTCAGGAACTCGGTAACAGAGCAAGACAGGCCCGGGCCGAGACTCAGCAAAATCTTGTCAAATTTCAGCAGGAACTCGCCACAAAATTCCGCGAACTGATCAAGCCAATTTCACTGGAAGTTGCCAAAGAACAAGGGTATTCCATTGTCATTATAGAAAGCCCAAACATCCTCGCATTTGATGTTTCCATCAATATTACAGACATGGTTGTTGAACGGATGAAATCCATGAAAGCCGAAACAACCAGTGGCCTTCCAGCTACCAACAGTTCACTGGGAACTCCTTCTGCTACTCCCGGGACAGGCCTACCAACTCCTTCGAAAACGATTGCTCCGACCAATCCGCCGAAGTCAACATCGTTGAAACTGCCGAATCTTAAAAAAGAAGACGAGAAAAAAGAGACGCCCAAAGCAGTAACTCCTACACCTGAAAAAGTGAAAGAAGAAGTCAAAGTAGAGCCAAAGACAAAGACTCCAGCTAAGCCTGAATCAAAACCTGTTACAGAAAAACCGGCTGAAGAAAAACCTGAAACCGAAAAGCCAGCAGAGCCTGCTGAAAAGAAATAGAATTTATTGGGCACCTATTAATTGCTCTCCCCCTTACGAAGGGGGAGTTAGAGGGGGTTTTGAACGGTTTGTTATAACCAAGCTGTATTCAAGAACCTCTATGAATTCAAATGGGGCACAGACATTCCTGTCTGTTTCGTTGAAGCCTGCCTAAATTCAAGGCCGGCAAGAATGTCTACCCTTTGCGGGGCAGTGTCATTTGAATTAATAGAGGTGCAGTTAAGAGAATAATCAACGCGATGACAATTACGCGAATGCGTATCATTTAGGCTTGAAACTCAGGCGAAATACAATTTTCGCCTGAGTTTCAAGCATTTTAGCCCTCTTTTTAAACTTGTTGGCAGCTGAGCCAACATTGTAAATATGACACAAGGAACGACCGAAAACACCGATTCTGAAGTTTCTTTGCCACGATCTGGCTTCAGCGATATAACTCCCCCTCCTACCGACTCTGCAAAAACTCAACCTTTCTTTATTGCAGGGTCTCAATTACCAATTTCCATTCGTATTCTGTCAGGCGCGTTGTGTCTATTTTTGATAGCTGGTTTTGCACTGGCTTTCAATCTGGNACCTTCACCACGTGGCTACGGAACTCACCAACAATTAGGGTTACCTCCGTGCTNGATCCAACTTCTGTTCGGAATACCATGCCCGAGTTGCGGGATGACGACCAGCTTTTCCTGGTTTGTTCGCGGGCAAATTCTCAGATCAGCCAACGCAAATCCAGCCGGACTTTATCTGGCCATCATTTGTGCGATGCTNATNCCNTGGACGTTGGTTGCCAGCGNTTGGNGNCGCAGCNTATTCACCAACAAACTGCTGATGTGGGCTGTGGCGTTAAGCTGCATTTATTTTCTCATCGCAGTTGTTCAATGGGGCGTTCGCTTTTTTCTCGTAGACTTTTGAGTCTGAGCTTATTGGCAATTATACTTTTGAGCCAACCGGGATGTTCACTTTTTGTGATGGCAGGCAAAGCACTCACTGGAGACCCCAAAGTCACTTCGAAGCTACGCCAACGCACGGGCATTGATTTTATCGAGGACGAAAAGACCGTCCTCATCGTTTGCACAACACCCGAATTTCTTCGCTTGGAAAATTCCGCGATTGACCAGGACATCATCGTTGGTGTTCACCGCAGATTTCGCAGAAAAGACATCCGCTGCATCGACCCCAATGATGTCGATCAATGGATCGGAAGCATCGGCGGTGTCTGGGATGACCCTTCAGAAATCGCAGAAGAATTTGAAACCGATTACATTATCCATATTAATCTCGACCAGGTTTCATACACCGAAGAAAATAGCCCTGCGTTCTATCGGGGCAATGCTCATGGAGATGTGAAAGTTTACGCATCCCGTGAAATTAACGGTCAGAAAACAGCCTATGTCGTTTTCGAGCAGGAATACAATTCAACTTATCCAAACCATCATCCAATCCCAACAGACAGTATGTCGCAACGAGCATTCGCAGAAAAGTTTACGAAGCGGATGTCGGATGAACTGGCCCGGATGTTTTACGATTATCGCATTGGTGAAGAATTGAATTAAGCTGCCTTGGTGTCAATCACCGTAGCAATCCCAATGCACCGGAAAGCCAGAATATTAATGTTTGAGCAATTACCCTGTTTAGGAATTCATAAAATGACTGTCGGAAAATCAATTTGGTTTCCTACTCGCTTGGCAGCTTCGTTTCTTGTGCTGGCACTTTGCTGTACCCTCACGGGCTGCAACGTTGGAATCCTTTTGGGATATCTCATTGGAGGACCGCCAAGCATCGAACCAGATTTTGATGTCATGACGACACAGTCGATGAGCGAAAAAGATGTCACCGTGTGTGTGGTTGCATTTGCACCAACAGAATTGAAATGGGATTTCCCGAAAATCGATCACGAACTGGCTCGTTACGTCGCTTTTCGATTGGTCGAGCACGATATCAAAGTGGTGAACCCGGATCAGGTCAAAGCCTGGCTCGACGCAAATCCCGATTGGGACAAAGCCGAGGAAATTGGAAAAGCTTTAGATTGTACCTACGTGATTTACATTGATATGAATGATTTCAGTCTTTACGAAGAAAACAGCACCACATTATATCGCGGTCGCTCGGAATGCTATATCAGCACCTTTGAGATGGACGAAGAAGGTTATGGCGAAAAAATCTACAGCAAAGAAGTGAATTCGAAATATCCGATTCGTGCACCACGGGCAACAACAGAAATGTCACTCGACACCTTCAAGCGAGAGTATCTTGCACGGCTCAGCAAAGAAATTGGATGGCTGTTCTTTGAACGCTACAACGGCGATAACATTCCTGATGCCATTTGACTCTGCGATGAAATTTCCTGGAATTCTGTATCACGCCTGATTAGAGTCTGTTTCTTTCCCTTCTAGAGGCAAGCTATGCAGCACGATTGCCCTGGCCGCAAACGCCAATTACATGATGGGCAAGGCGATGGTTTGATTCCGTTAGAATCGCTGGACCTCTCGCAGACGAATTCGTTTGCAGAGCTGCTTCGTGCGATGTCAAAAACAGCCTTCTCCGGCAGGCAGCTCGGCGAAGCCTTCGATGTCTTAACCGAGATGTCCCGCAACGAAAAGTGCAGTATTGTGCTTACTATTTCCGGTGCAATGACAGTCGCCAAGCAGGGGCGAATTTTCTGTGAATTGATTGACCGGGGAATCGTCAATTGTGTGGTTGCAACCGGAGCCTTAATTGCACACGGCTTGAGTGAATCGATCGGAATGACACACTACCGCTATGAAGCCTCTGATTCCGATGAGCAACTATTCGAGCAGGGCTACAATCGAATTTACGACACGCTGGAAATGGAATCGAATCTGAATCATGTCGAACAAATGATTCGCAAAGTTTTAAATCAAACCGAAACACCTGCTCGCGGCTGGTCCTCTGCACGGATTTGTAAGGAAATTGGCAGAGAACTTTCAAAGCAAGATCAAGGAGTAGGAATACTTCGCAGTGCTTACCAGCAGAATGTCCCCGTATTCATTCCTGCTTTCACCGACAGCGAAATTGGTCTCGACTTTTCGACTTGGGCCATGAAAAACCACATCGACAAAAACAGTTTAGATGCTTCTTCGCTTAGCCCGGAAGAAGTCTTCAGCCAAGTCCCTCCCTTCAACCCCTTTATTGACCTGCAACAGTACGCTCAGTTCATTTCTGAATGTCAGCAAATAGGAATTTTTACGATAGGCGGAGGCGTGCCCAGAAACTGGGCGCAGCAAGTTGGCCCCTATTTCGATATCACAAATGATCGACTGGGAACAACCTTAACACCCCCCAAGTTTCAATATGGCGTTCGCATTTGCCCAGAACCAGTCCACTGGGGTGGACTTTCAGGCTGCACGTATACTGAAGGAGTCAGCTGGGGAAAATTCGTGCCCCCCAATGAGGGAGGTCGCTACGCCGAAGTTTACAGCGACGCCACAGTAGTACTCCCGCTTTTAATTAAAGCTCTGTGCGAAGAGCTGGATGCATAACTTATTGAAATCTCCCTCAAAATTGTTATGATCATGTACTCATTGACATGCTGTTTCCCCTCTTTATTGGTTATTTATTAGGGAAATCCAAGAAAATGGTAATGAATTTTATTTTCATCTTGACAATTACTTAAACCACACTGATAATGTCCTCAGG
>JAESQE010000106.1 GCA_016765335.1 Planctomycetaceae bacterium | reverse complement strand
TCAGTGCAGCTTACGGCGTGCTTTTAGGGCTTCGCGATATTAACGATGATTCCCGGGAATCGTTCGAAAAGAAGTTTTCCGAGGTCTGTGACTACTTAGCAGACAGCCGCCCGACAGCAGTAAATTTATTCTGGGCGTTGGATCGAATCCGCGGTGTTGTTAAAGCCGAGCAGGATCTTTCTCCCATTCAAATGAGAGATCGTTTGCTGGAAGAAGCCAAAGCGATTGATGATGAAGATCGCGAAATGTGCACAGCCATGGGGCAGTTCGGTGCAGAGTTAATTCCTGAAGGTGCAGGTGTGCTGACCCATTGCAACACCGGAGCTTTAGCCACCGCAGGAGACGGCACCGCGTTGTCTGTCATTTTTGCTGCTCACGAACAAGGCAAGAACATTCATGTTTACGCAGACGAAACCCGTCCGTTGCTTCAAGGTGCACGATTAACCGCCTGGGAATTAATGCAACGAAATGTTCCTTCAACATTAATTTGTGATTCAATGGCTGCCTGGGTGATGAAAGAAGGTCGCATCCAAGCGGTGATTACTGGTTCGGATCGCATTGCTGCCAATGGAGATGCTGCCAACAAAATTGGAACGTACGGACTTTCCGTCCTCGCCAAAGCTCACTGCATCCCGTTTTATATAGCTGCTCCTTCAAGCACATTTGATTTTGCTATTGAATCGGGAGAGGACATTCCCATCGAACAGCGAGACAGCCTGGAAATCACAAAAGGATTCGGCAATCAAACCGCTCCCGACAACGTGCAAACCTACAACCCGGCGTTCGATGTCGCACCGGCAGAAAACATCACGGCGCTCATCACCGAAAAAGGTGTCATCCAACCGGTGACCAAAGAGAACATTGCAGCGATGTTGCGATAGTAAGATCCTCAAGTAATTGGAGAAAAACATGCCAGAAAACCATAAGCCTTTCGTGGTATTACTGACCGGAGCATCTGGTGCAGGAAAATCAANATTTGCCAATGATCTACGAAAAGAACTAGACTTCAAACGCATAAGTGGAGATCGTCTCTATGTCCGTTTTATCAAAGAACAAATACCATTTCTGTATTTCCCTATGCTCTTAGAGTTTATTGGCGACCACTATGATAAAATGGTAATAGAAGGCATGAGGAAGAAAGTCTTCAGAACTAACGTCAAAGCACAATGGCTAGAGTTCTCGGCTGATGAGATTGAGGACGTATTGCGCCATTCTTCGAGAGTCATTGCCGAAGGCTATACATTCAAAGATATCACAGAGGGCTTGAAGAAACGATTAGAGAAATCAGCAAAGCTAATCATCATTGAAATGATAGACTACAAACCTATGGTGAATGGTAATCTAACAGACATTGAAAGTATTAGAAAAATGGTTGAGTCAGTTACTTAAGCACTCCCAAGGTTTATCGTGCTGGGTCTTGACCCAGCATACGGGGCTGGTGATACTAAAATCTCTTTCGTCAGGGACAACATCGGGCTTGCTTGCCAAGCGATTCAATCAAAGGAACTTTCCATGCGTAATGTATCTCGTCGTGATTTCATTCAAAGTTCGATAGCTGCCACTGCAGCCGGATGGTCGATCATTCCTAACAGTCTGCAAGCAGAGCAGCACGCCCAAAACGGTTCGCAAAAACTTCGACTGGCAACGTTTCGTTTTGATGTCACTCCACCCCAAGGACATTCGCTTTGTGGTGGTTGGATCAAACCGGTGATCGATGTTGATGATCGACTCGAAGCAATCGGCTACGTTCTATTGGGTGCAGGCAAACCGATTGTTGTCTNCGCTGTCGATTGGACCGGGCTACTAAATGAAGCTCATGTGCAATGGCGTCAAGCACTGGCTGAAGCCGCGGGGACTACTCCAGAACGTGTTGCGGTTCATTGTGTGCATCAGCATAACGCACCGTTTGCCTGTTTGGATGCAGAAAAGATCATCCTGGCAGAAGGAGACTTGCCCCACATTGTCGAGCTGGATTATTACCATCAGTGCCTGGATCGTGGACGCAAAGCCGTCAAAGAGGCATTGAAAAAAACACGCCCAGTCACACACATTGCAAGCGGTCAAGGCAAAGTCGATAAAGTTGCTTCGAATCGCCGGGTCTCTCGCAACGAAGATGGTAGCATCAAAGCGATGCGTGGCAGCAGCTGTCGAAATGAAGAATTGCGTGCTCTGCCAGAAGGTTTGATTGATCCCTGGCTCAAAACGATTGCGTTTTACGATGGCGATACCAAAATTGCTGCCTCTCATTATTATGCAGTACACCCGATGAGCTATTACGGCGACGGTCGAGTCAGCAGCGATTTCGCAGGCTTGGCGAGAAAAAAACGTCAGGCAGAAGAACCTGATTGCACCCACATCTATTTTACCGGCTGTGCAGGAAACATTGCAGCTGGAAAATACAACGATGGCTCAAAAGAAATGCGGGTGACACTGACCGAAAGAGTCTACCAGGGAATTGTTCGCTCGGAAAAAAGTTTGAAGCCAATGCCTATCGAAAACGTTTCCTGGAAAACCGTAGGCGTATTGCCACCAGCGAATGCTTCACTTTCCGCAGACGAATTACAGGCACGAATATCCAATAAGAAGAACAGCGTTGTGAATCGCAACCGTCCTTCTTACATGTTGGCCTGGCTGAAACGCTTAGAACGCAAAACGCCAATCGTTATCAGCTCGATGCAAATCAACAACATTTCAACGATGCACTTGCCGGCAGAGAGTTTCATTGAATATCAGTTGCGTGCCCAGAAAGTTAATCCTTCACGCTNTGTGGCGACCGCAGCTTACGGGGATGGCGGCCCCTGGTACATTCCCGTCAAAGAAGAATACCCCAACGGCGGCTACGAAGTCAGCGTCGCGTTCAGCGATCCGAAGATTGANCCNATCCTCAGCGATGCCATGGCAACTTTGTTGAAGTAGAACGCACAGTGAATACCGGGTAGCTCATACGATCCCGTTCAGGGTCGTGTGAGTGCCGTAGGCACCCGAGGTTGGGCTAAGTTGTTTTTATCGCGAGCAATGCGTCAATAGTCGAGGTGCGTATTATGAATCAACCAGAACCAACTCGGCCTGATGAAGCGATCTTACTCATTGCCCATGGCAGCCGTCGCCAACAGGCCAATGATGACTTAATCCGCCTGCGCGACATGGTCCGTGTTGCTCGTGCAGGTCAGATTATCGAGCACTCATTTCTTGAACTGGCTAACCCGACGATTCCCGAAGGAGCAGCCAGCTGTGTTGAACAGGGAGCACGCAAAGTGCTGATGTTCCCCTACTTTCTTTCGGCAGGCGTGCACGTTGTTGAAGATCTCAAGAAGTTCAAAACGGAATTCGAAAACAGATGGCCCGAAACAACATTCCAGGTCTGCCCTCCTTTGGGACTTCATCGACTGATGGTAGATATCGTTTTTGACCGCATCAGCGAAGTGGAATCTTCATAATGATTCCAGTCTCTTGGCATTCGAATGCGCATCAGCGGTTTGCCACTGGCATGCTCCCCAAAAGTTGATCCATGTGTTATGAGAGTCTAACCGATTTGAAATATCAAAGGAGACTCGAAAATGGTGAAGAAAC